>CAYNWC010000114.1:0-4232 GCA_964400805.1 uncultured bacterium
TGAAGGCGCTCCTCTTTTTCCGATTCGGTTTTGAGTCCGGGGTGGACGGAGAGAAGCGTGAGAGAGGCGATTTTGTAGCGGGGAATGCGCAGCGCGAGACGCCCTCCCATCGAATAGCCGATTAAGTGAAAGCGGGGCAGCGGAATGTCGAAGGTTTCGGTGAAAGGAGTTGCGCCGTGGCCGGGGAGATCAAAGCCAATGCAGGAGCAGGGAGGAAGGAAGGAGCAAACGGGTTCCCAGTCGGCCGCGGTTCCGAGAAAACCGTGGAGAAAGACGAGGGGAAGGCCGGGCCCTTTTTTTAAGATGTGCATTGGTATTGATAGTTGGCGGCGCGATTGGTGATCAGTTCAATGAGGCCCGATTGGCCGGAAGCGAAGGCGGAAGAGAGCGCTTCAAAGGAGAAATAGGGGAGATCGAACATTTGAGCAGCGCGCTCAAAGCGAAAGGCGTGTGGCGCTCCCCAAAATCGCTCAAAATGGGGCGATTGGAAGATCGGAAGGTGATGAAACACCCCACCGCCGAAATTGTTCGAAACGAGGAGGAGCGCCGGATATTTGGTTTTAGAGAGAAGTGGAAGGGAATTGAGGTCGTAGAGGGTCGCCTGATCGCCGATGATGCCGAGAACGGGACCTTCTTGGGCAAGGCCGGCGATGGTGGCGATATTGCCATCGATGCCCGAAAGACCCCGATTGCCGAAAAAGGCGCGACATTGTTTCGGGAAGAGAAAGTGATCGGCGTCCCGAATCGGCATCCCATTGCCGAGGAAGAGAGCGAATTGGGGAGGAAGATGTTCGCCGATCGCGCGCAGCGCATGCACTTCAGTGAAATGGCCGGTTTCGTCGAAGGTGGGTGGCAGGTCTTGCCATTCGGAGAGCCAATGGGGATCGGTGTTGGCTGTGAAGGTGCGGCAAAATTCAGGGATGTCGGCCTGAATGCGCTCAGTTGCGATGCGCTCGGGGTGGGTGGGCCAAGGGCTTATGTGAAAATAGGGAACGGGGAGGCGGGAGAGCGGCTTTTTCGAAGTGAGCCGCTCGCCAAAGTGGAGGATGCAATCGGGTGTGGGTTTCTCGATCCAGTCGAAATAGCGAATTTGCTCGGGCGTCGGATGGCAGCGCGCATTGGAGAGAATGTCGGCGCAGACGGGCCATTGGAGGCGCTTTGCGAGGGCGAGGATGGACAAGACATCATCGGGGCTTGGCAAACGCCCCACGGCGATCAGGCCGCGCGCATAGGGAACATTCACCGGATCGACAGAATGGCGCGGGAAATGGAGGGCGATCGGCTTTCCGATGCACCGAGGGACTTGGAGGCAGTATGGCTCTCGGAACGGGATGTTGAGATGGACCGGGCCCGGCGGATTTTGGCGCGTGTAGAAATAGCCTTGCGCAGCGATGGAGCGGAAGTAGCTTTCTGTCCCTTCGACGGGAAGATCGGCTTGCCAGCGGACGAAGGAGTGGAAGAGTTTTGCCTGGTCAGTGGTTTGATTGGCGCTGCAATCGCGCAATTCGGGAGGGCGATCGGCCGTGAGGAGAAGGAGGGACGTGGATGTGTGGTGGGCCTCCATGACGCTCGGCCACAAATTCCCCACCGCAGTGCCGGAGGTCACAATCACGGCAGCCGGTTGGCGCGTCGCTTGGCTGAGTCCCAGTGCTAAAAAACCAAGGCCCCGCTCATCGTAATGCACATGGAGGGCCGCGCCTCCATGCTCCGCGGCCGCCAAGACGAGCGGTGTGCTGCGGGAGCCCGGGGCGATGCAGATATGGCGCACCCCTTGCTGCACGAGTTGATCAATGATCCAAGATTCCGTCATAGAGTTTCAACTTTTGGTCGAGCTCTTCCCATTCAGCCGCGGGATCCGATCCCTCGACGATCCCAGCGCCCGAAAAGAGGGTCGCTCTCTTTCCCTCGAGCAGACAGGAGCGGATGGCGACGATCCATTCGGAGGCTTCCGGAGTGTGCCAGCCGATGACTCCTCCATAAAGGCCCCGCTCAAAGGGTTCCTGTTCGCCGATCCAGGATAGGGCTTTTGCTTTCGGAAGTCCACAAAGAGCCGGCGTTGGATGGAGAGCTTCTACAATCTCCGGATCGGTCGCGTGAGAGCGGAGGAGGCCGACGCCGCGGCTGTAGAGGTGTTGTACATTTTGCGTCTGATGCACTGAAATCGGGGAGAACGCAAGAGGGTTTGTGCAAAGAGGGGCGAGCGCGTTTTGCAGATAAGGAGGGATGAAAGAAAATTCGCGCCGATCCTTCGACGAGTGGAGCAGCTCTTGTCGCTCGGTTTGTCCACGCGGGCGCGTTCCAGCAACCGCCTCGGTGATGATCTGACGCCCTTCGCGCCGAAAGAGTCTCTCCGGACTGGCGCCGAGAAAAGCGCCCCGCTCCGTCTCAAGGCAAAAGAGAAAGGCCCCTTCTGCTTTTTTTTGTAGAGCTGCTGTGAGGGCAAAAGGATCTGGGGCCTCTTCGAGCTCGAGGACGCACGTGCGTGCGAAGACCACTTTTTCCAATTCTTTCCGCTGGATTAGAGTCAGCGCCTGTTCGACGCTCTTCATCCACTCTTCGCGCGTCGGAAGAAACGTCCGTTTCACGACGCGGACTCTGCGCGGCGGCGGTAAATCGGCAGAGAGGGATACCGAGAGAGGCGTTAACGAAGAGGCGAAAGGGGCGCAGCTAAAGAGCGCGCCGGGCGGCGGCTGATTCCCTTCCCGATCGCGCCAGTAGAGGCTCACCCTTTCTCTCCCACGTAGAGCGTCACCCCTCCGAGAGCTAGGGGGACGGCTTTGAGTTGGTGGAAGCCCGCCTCCCGCATCAAAAGGGAGAAGTCTTTGCCGGAAGGGAAGTGCTCGATCGTCTGATTGAGGTAGCGATAGGCGGAGGGCTTGCGGGAGAGGAGGCCCCCCACGCGAGGCAGAATATGGCGCAGATAAAAGAGGAAAAAGGGGCGGATCGGGAATGGGGGGAGGGAAAATTCGAGGATCAGGCAGCGACCTTTTGGCTTTAAGACCCGTTCGATCTCTTTGAGCGAGGTCAGCGGCTGAGGGACATTGCGAATGCCAAACGAAAACGTCGCGGCGTCGAAGCTTTCGCTCGGAAAGGGGAGCTGTTCGGCATCAGCGCGAAGCAGTTTGACCGTGGAGGGAACTTTCCCCTTGGCGATTTGAAGCATCTCTTTCGAAAGGTCGATTCCGATCACCGATTCGATCGATGCAGGGCTTTTCAAAAGGGCCAAAATCTGATCGCCAGTTCCGGTTGCTAAATCCAAGATTTTTAGGTTTTTCCGCTGCGGGAGAAAGAGGGCAACCCGATTGCGCCAGCTCTGGTCCATTCCAAGCGAGACGATCCGATTGATCCGGTCGTAGGTGGGAGAGATGAGGTCGAACATTTTCCACACCTCTTGACGGGAAGGGTCTTTCGCTCTCTGAAAAGAGGTATGCGCGGCCAGCAGCCCAGCGACGAGGAAGAACATCAATTTTCCCTCTTGAGAATAGAGGGGATAGAAATCGCAACAGCCGATGAATAAAAGCGCCCCAAGCATGCCGAGCAAGGAGGCAGTGAACGGGGTCGAAGGAGTTTGGAGTCCGTTTTTGAAGAGGAGAAAAAGGAACAGAAGAAACCCGCAAAGAGAAATCAGTCCCGTTTCTGTTGCGAGATAGAGGTAGATATTGTGGGTGATTCCGTTTATCGCAGGATATTGCGTGTATCCGACCCCTAAGAGAGGGTTTTGTTCGATCAGAGAAAGGGCTGTTTTTTGATACGAGAGGCGGCCCTGATCGGCGCCTCGGACACCTTCTGTGTAATTGATGATGCCGCCCCGTTCCCAATACTGTTGGTGGAGAAGAACGGCGTTGATCGCGACAGAAAAGAGGAGGATGAGGGCCAGCTTTTTCCCGCCCCCTTTTCTCAGAAAGAAGAGGAGAGTTCCGAGAGCCCATCCAAAGAGCGCCGAGCGAGAAAAAGAGACGCTCAACGCAAAAAATTGGAAGGGGATCGAAAGAGAGAGGAGGCGGCGAGGCCATTTTTTGATCGTCTGCAGAAGCGGATAGGAAGCGAGAAGCGAGAGGGCCATAAAACCGCCGAGCGCATTCGGGTGATTCAGAGTGCCGTGGGCTCGCATCAGCAAAGGATTGCGCGGAACGAGGTGGAAGATGCGGTCAAAAATCCAACGACTGCCATCGCGGACACTGATCGCGGCGCTCTCGAGGAGATGGGGACCGAAACGGGGCTCTTTCAAGAGA
>CAYNWC010000115.1:0-4218 GCA_964400805.1 uncultured bacterium
TAAATTGCGGGATGACATTGAGGTCGCACCAGGGAGTGAGCCCGAAAAAGCAGAGGAATTGAGCATTGAGCGTGTAGAAGTTATCGTTCGCTGAGACGGCGTGCCAATCTTCTCTATAAGAACCTGTTTTGGCCGTAACATAGACGTATGATTTAATGAGAATGTCCCCATAAGGGACCGCTGTGCCTGGAGGAGCGATCAAAGGGCCTGTGAGCCACGGTGCCGGAGCCTTTGCTGGGGTTAGCGCAGCGAGGGCGCTTGCCAGAAATATTAAAATAGTCTTTTTCATTAAGTAAGACGAAAAATAATGAGAGGAGTATTCTTCTTGGCCATTAAATTTTCAAGGCTTTTCCAGCGCACTACTTTTTCAACCGAGATCCAAAGGCTTGAGGCGGTTTTACCTGAGGGTCGATGTGGGCCCAGATCAGGGCGCCTCCGCGAACAGCGCGCGAGGCCTGTAGAGCGTCTCTGAATGCAGCGGGATTCCTCGCTTCAAAGGCAGCCACTCCCATCGACTTGGCAAAAAGAGAAAAATCGGTAGGGGGGACTTCGGTGCCGATATAAACTCCATTGAACCAGTCTCTTTGCCAGTGTTTTTGCGTCCCATAGCCGCGGTTATCCATCACAATCCAGGTGATGGGCGCTTCGATTTGTACTCCGGTGAGCAGTTCTGTCGCATTCATTAAAAAGCCCCCATCTCCCATCGTGGCAAAGACTCTGCCCTTCCCTTTTCTCGCGCTAGCCACGCCCACTGGCGCCGCGACTCCATATCCCATCGATCCCCAGCCAGCGTTGACGAAAAACTGCGCCGGGCTTCTCACTTGAATCGAGTACATCGACCAATAGGCGTTTTCTCCCGAATCGATCACGATAGAGTCATCCTCCGTCAATACTTTGGACAACTCCTGTCCTATCGCACACGGATTGAGGTAGCTCTCCGATTGCCCTCCAAACGAAAATACGCGATGCGCCGGATAAAACCCCAAGCTCCTTTTCATCTCTTGCAGCCGCTCCGTCTCAAAGCGAAGCGGAAGGTCTTTGACTTCATGCAAAAGAGCTTTTAGGAACCAAGTGGCCGATCCATGCCATCGGATTGCGGGCTGGAAATTTTTGCCCAATTCCCGTTGATCGATATCGACATGAATGAGCGGTTTTTTGTGAAAGATCTCATGCCAGCTGATCGAAGTGAGGTACTGAAACGAAATGCCGAGCGCGATAATGAGATCGGCTTGCTCGATGAGGTATTGATTGGCAAAATCTTGGCCATAACAACCAATCATTCCCAAAGAGAGAGGGTGCGATTCATCGACGACTCCTTTGCCTCCTAAACTCGTCGCGACGGGAATCTGCATTTTTTCCTGCAGCGCGCGCACT
This sequence comes from uncultured bacterium, assembly GCA_964400805.1. Taxonomy (GTDB): domain Bacteria; phylum Chlamydiota; class Chlamydiia; order Chlamydiales; family SM23-39; genus REEB52. Next base: position 1,375 of record CAYNWC010000115.1, read on the forward strand.
AAATGAAACGCCTCGCAGCGAATGGCGCCCGCGCCCGCTAAGAGCACAGGCGCTTTGGCCGTTTTGAGCCTCTCTACCACGTGTTCAATTTTGGAATCACTTTCGGTATAAATGAGCGCCGACTCCGCAGGAAAAGAGGCGATCTTTTGCCCATTTTTTCTAAATTCGGCCGTGAGGACATCGATGGGAATCTCGACATGGACAGGACCGGGTCGTCCTCCATGGGCGCACCGCAACGCCCCTTCGATGAGCTGCTCTAAATCATCTTCGATGCACGCCCTTACAGAGGCTTTGACAATCGGTCGAAAGATGTCTTGGACCGAGGGTGAGCGTTGAAACCCCGACCCCTCTTGAATCCCTCCATGACCAAATTCCTGGACCGACACCTGTCCCGTAATGACGATCAGGGGAACCGAGTCGGCGTAGGCCCCAGCCACTCCGGTCAGTAAATTGGTAGCCCCGGGTCCCGAGGTCGCCACGCAGCAGCCCGCGTGGCCCCGAGCGCGCGCATAGGCATCTGCCATAAAAGAGGCCCCCTGTTCATTGCGCGTAGCCACTATTTCGCAGGAAGTTCCCGCCGTGGCTTGGAAGAGAGGCAAGATAAAGCCTCCTGAAATGCCAAAAACGGTATCAATTCCATGTCGCAGTAAAACTTCAACAATCATTTGAGCGTTATTTTTCATCATATACCACATCGTTTAAGTCAAAAGAAGGGAGGCAGATGGTGAGCACAGAAAGCGATGCGTGTCCTGTATTCACGGCATGCAACACCCCGCGCGAGACGAAAAAAAGATCTCCCGCCCGAATCGGAAACGGAACATCCCCCCGTTGGCAAATCCCCTCACCTCGCTCCACATAAAATACCTCATCAAAGCGGCGATGCAGATGCAGGCGCATTTGTGTGTGAGGAGGAATTTCCATTCGGTCGATATCGCACCCTACGCTAGCGCTTTTTATCAACTCGGTAATCTGGATCGCTCCTTCGATTTCATACTTGGCTAACTGCATAATCCTCCAGTTGAACTAGGACCCTCGCCAATGCTTTTCGGGTCAGTTCGAGCTCCTCGTCGCCGTGAGCCGTGCTATAAAACCACTGTCCCATCCACCCCGTTCCCGCTTTTTGTTGGATATCTCCCCTTCCCAACTGAATTTTTTCAAGCCGCAAAAGCTCGATGAGTTTTTTGTTGAGATCGACCCTCGTCTCTTGAAACACCTGCTCATAGCTGATGAGCTCTTTGTGATCCGTGAAAAAAAACTGGAAGGCGCCGGGGATTCCCTGCGTGCAAACCTCAAAACCGTTCTCTTGAAATACCTGGCCCAACTCTCGTTGGAACTCATCTCCGATCGCTTTGAGCCGGTCGTGCGTTTTTTCATCTTGAAAGATTTGAATCGCCTCTGCCGCCGCGGCAACGCCCAAAGCGTGTGCATCATAGCTCGCCCCTTGGTAGGCCTTTCCTTCTGATAGAGGCGCCATCGCTTGCGCTGTCCCCGCGCAAACAGAAAAAGGAACGCCTTGAGACAGAGCTTTGGAATAAATGACCAGATCGGCATAGGTATTGCAATATTCCTGCGCTCCTCCTAAAGCGACGCGAAAGCCCGTAATGCACTCGTCAAAAATTAACAACGCCCCTATTCGGTTCGTCTCTTGTCTCAACAGCGTTAAAAATCCGGGAAGAGGAGGAATCACTCCCGCATGGCAAAGAATCGTCTCGCAAATCACTGCGGCAATTTTATCACCGTAGAGAGCCAATACCTCTTTCAGAGCTTCCGGGTGATTCCAAGGAATCGAGAGAATATTTTTGGATTGGGGCAATCCAGCCGAGTAGGGAAAAGAGGGAAGGAACTTGGCCACCTCCTCGCCGAACCAACCGTGATAATGGCCATTGAATTTGATGATGATCCGGCGTCCTGTAGCCGCCCTGGCAAGACGAATGGCCAGATGGCACGCCTCTGAACCGCTATTGACAAAGCGAAGTTGATCTTTTTTTGCGATCCGGCAAATCGTCTCTGCGAGCTGCTCTGCCTTTTCGGTCACATGATCTCCCACATTGATCGCGCTAAAAGCCTGCCGCCAAATCGCTTCGACTATCCGAGGGTGACAGTGGCCTAGCGTTTGCGTGCAATTGCCCAAGAGAAAATCCAACCATTTTTGATTGGACTCATCATACAGCCAAGCTCCCTTGGCTTTGGTAATTTCTAAGCGATCTTTTTCAAAACGTGCTGCGAACCGGTCCATAACCTTCCTCCTGTAAAATTTTTCCCAAAGCTTCACTCATCCGCTCCATCTGGTGCAAAGTGCCCACCGTGACCCGGATGTGATGCGGCAACCCAAAAGGGGTTCCAGACCGGATCAAAATGCGGTATTTTTCTTTCATTTCTTGGCAGATTCGATCGGTTTCTTGTTGGAATGCGACAAAAACGAAATTGGTCGAAGAAGGGATGAAGGAAAGTCCGAATTTCCTCAACTGCGAGTAGAAAAATTGTTTCGCCTCTTCCGTTTTCTGAAAACAACTCTGAACAAAAGCCTGATCTTCCAGTGCTGCTTGCGCCACATCGAGCGCTAAGCGATTGACGCTAAAAGGGAGAACGTGTCTGATCTTCTTCATTTCCCCGATGAGCGCCCGATCCCCGATCGCGTAGCCGCACCGCAGGCCGGCCAGACCGTAGATTTTCGAAAAGGTTCTCATCACAATGACATTGGGATGCCGAGACACCCAATCGATAGCTGACGTAAAATCTTTTGCATACTCCCCGTATGCCTCATCGATTACTGCAATGACGTTATTTTGAGCCGCTTTTTCGAGCAGTTTTGACCATTCGATCACTGTCCCTGTAGGATTGTGG
>CAYNWC010000116.1:0-3160 GCA_964400805.1 uncultured bacterium
TTGGCCCGCCGGCGCAACGAGGTCACCGATCTCGGCAAGGTGCTCGATCCGATGGCCGATAGCATCACCCACATCTCTCTCTTTCTGACCTTTACGCAGGGCTTTGTCGGCTTGCCTCTCTTGGTCGTCTTGGTGTTCCTCTACCGCGAATTTTTTATTGGCACGCTCCGCACCTTATGCGCTCTGCGCGGGGTCGCCCTGGCCGCCCGATTTAGCGGGAAGATGAAGGCGATCCTTCAGGCGGCGGTGGCCTTTCTCATCATCTTATTGATGATCCCCTATACTCAAGGGTACCTCTCTCTGGCCCATTTCCAGCAGATCAGTCTCTTGGCCGTTTCACTGGCCGCGATTTATACCCTCATCTCTGTCGGCGACTATGTCGGCGCCAATTGGACTTACATCAAAAAGGCCTTTTAAGGTAGATGTTGCCCTAAGGGGTAAACATGAAAGAAGTGATCGTTGTGACAGGCGCCTGTGGGCGTATCGGTTCGAATGTCGTTCGGAAACTCGGAGAGCGGTATCAGATCGTTGGATTCGAATTATCGAAGGCGATTTATGCGATTTCGAAAGAAGAATTAGTCCCTGTCGATCTTTCTTCGGATGAGAGCGTACGGCAAGCCTTTGACCACATTCGGAGCGTCTATGGGAATCGGATTGCTTCGGTGATCCACCTGGCTGCCTATTACAGCTTTGATCAACAACATTCGCCGCTCTATGAAAAAGTGACCGTGCAGGGAACGGAGCGTTTGCTCAAGGCCTTGCAGGGATTCCAAGTCGATCAATTCATTTTCTCTTCGACGATGCTCGTCCATGCTCCCTGCAAACCGGGCCATCCCATCGCCGAAACTGCGCCCGTCGAACCCAAGTGGGATTATCCCCTCTCGAAAGTCCACACCGAAAAGGTCATCCATCGCCTGCGCGGTTCGATCTCCACCGTCATTCTCCGGATCGCCGGCGTCTACGACGATCAGTGCCACTCTATTCCGATCAGCCACCAGATCCAGCGGATCTATGAAAATCAGCTCGAAGCCCACCTCTTCTCGGGCAATATCCATCACGGCGCCTCTTTCCTCCACATGGACGACCTCGTCCAGGCGATCGATCTCGCCGTGGCCAAGAGAAAAGAGTTGCCAGCTGAATTGACTCTCTTGTTAGGAGAGCCAAAAACCTTGAGTTATCAAGAGTTGCAATGCCTCATCTCCTGCCAGCTTCGCGGCAAGCCGATCACTACCTATCGGGTTCCTAAGCTCATCGCTAAGTTAGGAGCGTGGGTGCAAGGACTCTTTGGCCAGGCCTTTATCAAGCCCTGGATGATCGATCTCGCCGATGATCACTACGAGCTCAACATCGGCTTGGCGAAGAAGACGCTAGGCTGGTCGCCCAAGCGCACTCTGCAAGAGACACTCCCCAAGATGATCGCTGGCCTCAAGGCCAACCCCGAAGGGTGGTACAAGGTCAATCAGCTTAAGGGACGTTGACGCCTGATGTGGAATATAGTCTTTCGTTTGTATACTGGGCGATTCGCAATGCGGAGCCCTTAAGTTCACCTTTCGCCACATAGGATGTTAACGCTCCCATCGGATGATCAGGGTTCTTGAAGACATGCAAGTCCAATATGTTCGTAGAATCTAGAATGCCGCTTCCGCGGGAATTTAAAAAATCGAAGATGATTCCATCTTCTAGAAAATCATCTGGGTTAGAAAATGATTGTTCTAATTTTTCTGTGAATGGGATCAATAACTTTCCTTCGATGGTTTTGTAAATAGATTTGTTGCCATTGTAAGTCCTGAAATGCATGTCTAATGAATGGATGATATGTTTAGCGATTTCCTTAATTTTATTAGCAGAAATCGATTGAATGATCTCTTGGCTCTTGTCAGGAGAAAGCGAGGGTTCCTCTGGCCAGAGATGAGAGGGGATGGGGGCGGATAAATAAGAGGGACTAGCTGCCATAGACATCTCCGTTAAAAATGGGGACACTATGAGTTAGAGGTCTATTTTCGCGCAATCTTCTCGGTTACGCAGACATCGATCTGGAGAAGGCCCTGCCATTGGGAATGTATTCAATTTCCCAGGTGTGATTTTGGATTTGGAGTTTTATGGAGTACGTTTTGAAAATACTTTCAAACCATCGGGTCCCCAGCACCTGCTCTGGAGAGTGTAAAAGTCCCGTGCCATCAGATCTCAAAAGATCAACTGTCACTCCTTTTTCCATAAAGCCACTGGGTTGAGAAAGAGATTCCTTAAGAGGGTCAGTCAACATTCTCGCTACATGTCTGGTAAAGGCTGCGTATGTGTGAGGTTCATTTTGGAATACCGACGAACGGGCGCGAAAATCTTCGCAGACATGCGCAAGTATGACGTTAATTAAGCCAGTGATCGCTGACATATACTGCTCCCGTTCATTATCAAGAAAAAATTATGAGAGCTGCGCTGCTTTTTTGTCTATATTTGATGGGGTTCGGAGTTTCCGATAAAGCTTCCCATATTCGCGGGCGGGCTGTTTCCAGCTGAAGTCGGCTTCCATGCCGCGGCGGATGAGGGCGTGGAAGGCGGTGGGCTCGGCGTGAAAGAGCTTAAAGGCCCTTTCGAGAGTGGCGTTTAGGGCGGCGGGAGTGGGGGAGGGGAAGGTGAAGCCATTGCGTTGGCCGATGGGGATCTTTGAGTCTTCCCAATCAAAGACGGTGTCTTTGAGCCCGCCGGTGGCGCGGACGATGGGGATGGCGCCGTAGCGCATGGCGATGAGCTGGGTGAGGCCGCAGGGCTCAAAGTGGGAAGGGGCGATGAGAAAGTCGAGGGCCCCGTAGATGCGGTGGGCGAGGGGTTCGTCGTAGTTGAATTGGAAGAAGACTTGGGGATTCTTCGCATAGGTTTCTTTGAGGCGGTTGAAGTGGTCTTGGATTTCGGGAATGGGGGAGGAGCCAAGGAGAAGAAAGGTGCCGCCGAGGGAGAGGGTTTTCTTGAGGGCTTCTTCGAGGAGCTCGGGCCCCTTTTGGGGGACGAGGCGGGTGACGGCGCCGAGCCAGGGGCGCTTGGCAGGGTTGAGGGGGAAGGTTTTGCGGAGGGCTGCTTTGGCTTTGAGCGCCGATTCGGGGGTGTAGTGAATGGGGAGGTAGGGGTCGGTAGCTGGATCCCAGAGTTGGGTATCGATCCCATTGAG
>CAYNWC010000116.1:3170-4199 GCA_964400805.1 uncultured bacterium
CGGTCGTGGTGTGTGGGGCGGCTGGGCGGTGGGGGGGGGGGAGGTTGGGGGGGGGCGGGGTGGGGCGGGGCGCGGGGGCGGGGGGGGCGCGCCGGGGGGGGGGGGGGGGGCGGTGGCTGGATCCCAGAGTTGGGTATCGATCCCATTGAGGATGCCGGTGATTTTGGAGGCGTACTTGCGCAAGGTGGGGTCGAGGTGGAAGCCGTATTGGGGTAGGAGGATCTCTTTGGCATAGGAAGGGGAGACGGGGACAATGGCATCGGCATAGACGATGCCCCCTTTGAGGAGATTGATCGTCTGGGGAAAGCGGGGGTCGTTGTCCTGGAGTTTTTCTTTGGTTAGGTAGTGGCTGCCTTTGAGGCCGATGGCGTCGAGGTCGGCCGCGGCGCACTTGCCCTGGTATTCGACATTGTGAATGGAGAGGACGATGGCTTTGACGTTGAGCTCTTTAAAAAGATCTTTGACGAGGGGGGCGCAGAGGCTGACGTGCCAGTCATGGAGGTGGAGAATATCGATGGGCTCTTTCTTGAGCTTGAGGTACTCGAGGGCGGCGCGGGAGAAATAGATAAAGCGGGCGGTATCGTCCTCGCAGCCATAGATCTTATTCCGGTGGAAGTAGCCGGCTGGATGGCGCGCTTCGAGAAGGCGGAGCTCACACTCTTCTGATCGGCCCGACCAGATCGCATTGGCGTAGCCGAGACATTTAAAGTCGGCAACTTCAATTTTTAAATGATCGATTTTCGGCAGGTCGATGAAGTCATACTTGGGGAGAATGACGCGCACGTCGTCGCCCGAGCGGGTGAGCTCTCGCGCCAGTCCGACGACGACCTCTCCGAGACCTCCCGCTTTGGCGAGGGGGGCAAATTCAGCTGCCAGGTGCACGATCCTCATGATTGTTCTATATAATCGAGAGGGGTCTTCCTTGCAAAATATTTAGCTTCTTCGCTATGATGGTCGCTTAAATTTTTTCGGTAATGGGGCGTCGCCAAGCGGTAAGGCAGCGGTTTTTGGTACCGCCATGCGGAGGTT
>CAYNWC010000117.1:0-4186 GCA_964400805.1 uncultured bacterium
CAGAATTTGTCGTATCCAAAACCGACGTCCCATTCAACGTAACAGGACCCGTAAACAACATAGCGCCGCCATTCGTTCTCACGTTATTGACATTGATCGCCGCAGCAGTCACACTCAATCCCGTCAAAGCCGTCGTTGCTCCGACAGCACCCGTAAAGGTCGTCGTGCCAGCCCCTCCAGCAATTGTCAATGATTGGGCACCATTCACTGTGCTGCTAAATCCCACACTCGCATTGTTCGAAGTGATCACACTTGTCCCCGTCAAACTGACAGGGCTTGGGAAAGTGAGCGTATTGGCTCCCGTAACCGTGATATTGTTCCCGATCTGAATCGTATTTGCGCTCGTAAAGGAAAGGTTGGTCAGCGGATTGCTTCCGCCCACCACTCCCGAAAATGTAACAATGCCCCCCGTTCCCGCGCGAAGTGTTAAAACTACCGCGCCATTAACAGTGCTTGAGAAGTTGATGGCAGCACCTGCCGCCGTGCCCCCTGCATTCGTGCTATCAATTGTAGGCGTATCGGTAAGGACAACGGGACCGGTCATCGTGATGATTCCGCCGCTTGTCGTGATATTCCCGCCCACATTGATCGCCGATGTTCCCGTGTAGCTGAGGGCACCCGTCGTTTTCGCTGTTGAGCTTTGCGTAATTGTAGCGCCGCTAGCAGTGAGGGACAATAGTGCAGTCCCCGCTCCCACCGCCCCAGTCATCGTCACTGTCCCACCGGTTCCTCCAAGCAAACTCAAAGTCCGGGAGCCAGAGCCGTTGATCGTATTTGAAAAAGTGATATTCGCACCTGCGGGGCTTCCTCCCGCATTCGTCGTATCTAAGCTAATATTTGCGCCGACCGTGACCAAGCCCGTAAGGCAAATTGGCTGCCCTCGTGTCGTGATGTTTGCATTGAGAGCGATCGTTCCCACATTGGTCGAACCTGCGGTCATCGTCAAAGAAACCCCGGCTGCCAATGTGAATGCATTAGTCACCGTGATCGTACTTGTCGTTGAGTTCTGCGCACAAAGCGAAATATTGGTCACGGCAGCTTGCATTGTGGCTACGGAGATGCTAACGCCACCTCCTAGTGCGCAATTGGGAGATGAACCCTGCGCGATCGTTCCGCCACCTGCGTTTGCAATCGTAATCGTTGCTGGATCCAAGAGCCACATCCCAAACTGCCCCAAAACGGCCGACGTATCTACAAAACCCTTTTCGATCCCTAAATTTTCTTTCCCCGATGTCTCGACAAAGCCGCCGTTTCCCCCTTCTTTGCCGCCCCGCGCATAAATCTTCCCATCAAAAAGCGTCGTGTCATCCGCCCATAAAATTACCTTGCCGCCATCGCCCTTCACCCGCGCATCGGCATGAATCGTTGAATCCTCATCCATTTCCGTAAATGTTGCATTGCGAACGGCGCCCTTGCCCTGATAATCGCCTCCAATGAGAACCGTTCCGCCGCCCCAATCGCCCGATGCGTCAATGGTTGCCCCTTTCAGAGAAACTCGCTCTCCAAGCAGATGGATCGTTTCTCCTTCCACCAATCCGCCCGCTTCCACACTCGGCCCATCGATCGAGATCATTGGCGCCTTTACTTGGCTGCCCGCAACTAGCCGAATGATCCCATTTTCCTCAACGATCCCTGTCGCAACCACCACTCCATCCGTGTTCACAACGGTCTTGATCGCCCGGTTTGCGGTCCGCATCGAAAGATGGACACCCCCCTGAGCCGATTCAATTTGGCCATAGTTTTCGATCAGCGCCTGCTCCAACTCCCCATCGACCGTGAAACGGATCAGCCCATCGCCCGAAAAATCGAGCGCGACCCTCTCAGCTGACGCCAGCACGATCTTATCCGCACGCGCGAGAATAGAGCCGCGGTTCTCAATGATGGGCGCCAAAATAGCGATGAACCCTTCATTCGATGCGCAAATCGCCCCTTCGTTGATCACCGCCGCCTTAGAACCTGGCTCGGCAGTGAAAACAAATCGGCCATTCAGAAAGTCTTCATCCTTAATATTTAACGTAGAAGCGAGGAAAGAGCCTGCATTGACACTTGCATGGGGACCGAAATAAATCCCGTTGGGATTCACTAAGAAAAGACGGCCATTGGCACTCAACGAGCCGAAAATTCGGCTCTCATCTCCCCCCGTGATACGGCTTAAGGCGCAAGATTTATCATTGGGTTGAATGAATTGAACACATTCTCCCTTTGCGATGGAGAACTGCTCGAAGTTCAGTATCACTTGATCCGAAACAGAAACCGTGAGTTTGTTTGACTCCGCAAGGAACTCAGCCGAGCCCGCGGTCACTTCTCCCCCCTGTGGTAAAGCCATAAGGGAAGAGGTCAGAGTCAATAGAACATAAAGTTCTCGTTTCAAAACGGTTGTCCTGTCACCTTTATGTAAGTAAAGGCGCCTGTGGAGAGGTCCTTATGGTTTAGGGGGAATCCAACATCCAGACTCAAGGCAAAGTTCCATGGGCCATTGAGTCTAAAGCCTATGCCGCTTCCAAAAAGAAAGATGTTCTCGATCGACTGGAGGAACGCGCCTCCCTGGTCGAAGAAGCCTACTACCTGTACTACCTCGCTCCATTTTTTCTTTGCCATAAAGAATCTTTGATTCGCAAGCAGAGGAATCGGAAATCGGAATTCCAGGTTCGAATAATAGCCGCTATCTCCTAGCGCGCACGCTAACGGATAGCCTCTTACGGTGTCAGCTCCTCCAATATAGATTTGTTCCGGCACCGTCAATTTCGTCGGGCTATACTGCCCCGAGGCGTGCAGGTAGAGAAAGTGGTCTTTCCAAAGTTGTTGTAGCCGGTCGTAATCGGCATTGAATACGATGAAGCGCCCTCCTGCCGGCGGCCTCGAGCTATGGGGCGCAACGACTTTTAGCCCACCCAGAAAGTGGGGGATTCCACAAGCAACCCTTGCATTCAGATAATCGCGGCCTTGGATCGCATCGTAATGGTCGATCAAGAATCCGGCCGTCACAACCCGCAGCCTATCGTAGGAAGTCCGGGATGCAAACGCAAAGTTTTGGATCTGCTTGTAGTCAAAGTAGCTGAAGAAATCGACGCTCAGATTCCGGCTTCTAGTCAACGCATAGCTTCCCTTCGCCGTCCAGATCACCGATTTGCCCTTCAAGTGGAAACTGCGTAGTGTTTCCACATCGAATAGTGAATAGAGATAGGCAAATTCCAAAAAGGCCCCGTTTGCGGTCACCGGAACCCGATATTTCACATCGGTGAAGTAGAGCGCGTCCACCGGAAACCCAACCACTTCTGCAATTGAAAGAGTGTCTCCATATGTAATTAAATTCCCCGCATCTAACCGCCCGCCCGCTCTGAAGTTCGTCGTCAGCTTTCGGCCGTAGTTGTTCGCATTGAGATACAAATGGATGGGGCGCGCGTCATTGACTCGGATGACCATGTCGGCAGTCCCCACCGCTTCTCCCTTTGCAAAAACAGCGCCTGCAGAAAGATCGGAATTCTCATTCAGCAAAATGAGCGCCCGCATCAACTCATCATATTGGAGCGGCCGACCTCTTAACCGGGTGAAGTATCTTTCGATATAGCGCGTGCTGTATCGACAATTCCCTTCCACCGCCACATTTCCCAACCGCCCTTCCATGATCCGAATGACCAGAACTCCCGCTTCAATTTCTTGAGGAGGTGGGTAAGCACGCGCTAAAAAATAGCCTTCTGCTGCGTACTTTGCGTCGATGATTTTGCAAAGTTCATAGATATCTTTGATCGTCAGTTCGCAGGGGAATTGTTCTGCCAACCAACTCTCAATCTTCTTGCATGAAAATGTTTCATTTCCCTCGATTTCTACTCGATCGATAGGGACTTTCAGACCATCGGGCATCTCCAATTTCTCTTCTGGGATATCGATGTGCAGATCGGGGATTTCTTTATCAGGCTCGAGAGGTTTCGCTTCGTACTCTTTTTGCAGTTCTCTTTCCACAACGCCGGCTGATTGGGAAGCAGGTGGCCGTGGCGTCGGAATACTCCACGCAATTGTGCTAGAAGTTATCGCAAGAAAAAAAAACCAGTTTTTAAAAAAAATCACGATACGTCTAAGAATATACCTTCTGTCGCAAGCTGACAATTCTTTTTTTAAAGAGACGACTCGAAGTGTTTTACTAAGATCAGTATATTTTTTATGTTTTTGATCTTCTATATCATGTTTT
>CAYNWC010000118.1:0-4183 GCA_964400805.1 uncultured bacterium
CCGCTGTGGAAATGGACGACGAGATCGCCGGGAGAAAGTTCGTGAAACTCGGCGGCTGGAGTGTGGTAGGTGCTGCGCCATTTTTGGCGGCGGATGCGGGAGCGATGGGAGAGCTCGACGTTGGGGATGACGACGGTATTGTCAAGGGCATAGCCGGAGGTGAGGTAGCCCCGTTCCCAGCGGGTATTTTTGGGAAGTGTAATGGAGGACAATTGCCGTTTCACCTCCTCTTCTTCGGTCTCAGTGGCGTTCAAAAAGAGAAGAGAGAGGTGGGGATCGGGCGACTCATCGGGGCTGAAGAGGGCCTCGACGCGGGCAAAACGGGGATGGAATTTTTTTGCGCGGAATTTGTGGTGGAACATCTCGAACGATTCTTCCAGCGGAAACTCGGAGCAGAAGATCTGTCTTTGTTTGTCCCACCGTTTTAAGAGATCTTCGAGAGAGGAAAAAAAGAGCGATTTGGAGGCGGGCATCGCCTTGAGCCCCACATAGGAGTCTTCGATGGCGAGCAGATCGTCCCAAAAAAGGATCGGTTCATCCAAATAATCGGCGATGTTGACGAGGCGCGCTGCCTTTTGGAGCAGCGGCATCTCTTGCGCGGGGCATAGGAATACCTCTTCAGCCCTTCCGATCGATTTTTGCCCGACGGGATCGAAGGTGCGGATCTGTTCGATCTCATCGTCGAAGAATTCGATTCGGAACGGATCGCTGGAGGCGACGGGAAAGAGATCGAGGATCCCTCCGCGCAAGGCAAATTCCCCCTTATCGGCGACGACCGCCGTGCGGCGATAGCCGAGCGAGGTCAAAAACTCAGGGAGCGTGTCGAAAGCGACGCGCGTTCCTTTTCTCCAGCGGTGCAAAAGGGGCGCGAGGGCTTCTTTGGGGATCACTTTTTGCAGCAGGGAGGTCAAGGGGCAAAGGACGATCGAGGGGGTTTTGCGCCGCAGAAGCGCGTCGAGCGCTTCGAACCGCTTGCCGATGATATCCGGACTCGGCGCGATCTCTTCGCCCGGCAATGTCTCCCAGGCGGGGAATTCGAGCGCCACGCCGGGACAAAAATAGGCCAAATTATCGTAGAACCGATCTTCGCGCATTCCGCCTGTGATCAACAAGACGGAGCGCTCTTGGGCGGCGCACGATGCGAGAAGGGCTTTGGGAGCGTCCCAGAGCCCTTCGACGAGGATCGATTCACGAGGTAGTGTGAGCATCTTTGAGGATATGCCGGATCTTGTCGAGCGCTTTGGGCAGACCGAGGGGATCTTTGCCGCCCGCTTGCGCTAACGTTTGTTTGCCCCCTCCGCCGCCCTGAATCAGAGGAGCGACCTCTTTGATCAGCATTTGGGCGTTGATGTTTTTCTGCACTAGATCGGGGCTCACCGCGATCAAAAGTTGGCACCGCTCGCCGATCGTCGCGCCGAGGGCCACGACCCCCGATTTGAGTTGCTGGATCAGGTCGTTGGCAAACTCATTCAGCTCTTCTGTTCCAACGGCCACCTCAGCCGCAATCAATGCGATCGACCCCACTTTTTCTTTGTGCGTGAGGCATTTGTCGAGCAGCTGCTTCAGTTGCCCTTTGCGGAAGACCCTCAGTTCCTGTTCGAGCAACTTGTTCTCCTCGATCAACACCTGGATTTTTTCGGGGATCGATTGAACCGGCGCCTTCAATTGCGCGGCCACGCTCTGCAGCAGATCCTCCTCTTGCTGCACCCACATCTCTGCATACATGCCCGTCACTGCTTCGATGCGGCGCACTCCCGCGGCGATACTGCTCTCTTTGGCCACTTTAAACAAGCCGATCGTCCCCAGTCGCTGCGTGTGCGTTCCTCCGCACAACTCCTTCGAGAAATCGATATCGATCACGCGCACCTTTTCACCATACTTCTCTCCGAAGAACTGCTTGATGTCGCTCCGCTTTTGCGCTTCGTCGTATTTCAACTCATAGCTCTGCACTGGCTGATCGGTCCGGATCTTCTCATTCACTAGATTTTCGATCTCCCGCAGCTCTCCCACACTCACCGCCTTGTGGTGGCTGAAGTCAAAGCGGAGCCGTTTCTCATCGACCAAGGAACCCGCTTGCTTGATATGGGCGCCCAACACTTTTTGCAACGCCCAATGGAGCAAGTGAGTCGCTGTGTGGTTGTTTTGGATCTCTTGCCGCCGCTTTGCATCGATGGCGGCGATCACTTTTTCTTTCTTGCGCAAGGTTCCGGCGCCCATCTTCCCCAAATGGGCGATGACGCCCGGGAAGGGCTCTGTGCAGTCATAGATCTGGAAGTTCCCAATGGTTCCCGTATCGCCCACCTGGCCCCCCTTCTCCGGATAGAATGGCGTCCGGTCCAGAATCACCAATCCTTCTTCCCCCTCATGAAGCGTATCGGTGAATTTTCCCTCCACCACCAGGCCAACTACCTCTGCCTCCAACCGCGTCTTTTGGTATCCTTCAAACTCTGTCTTTGTAAACTCACTGAAAAAGTTTTGATCGAACTGCTGCGCTGCGCTCTTATGCGCTTTGCGCGATTTCTCTTTCGCCTCTTCTTCCAAGTGCTCATACTTGGCCAGATCGACCGTCAGATTTTCATCTTTGGCGATCAGCAGCACCTCTTCGAGAGGGAAGCCATACGTGTCTTTCAACTTGAACGCATCGTCGCCGCTGATTTTCTTCCCGCTTTGCGATCGCTCGATCACCTGTCCCAGCAACTGACCGCCTCGCGTCAGCGTCCGAAGGAACGCCTCCTCTTCCAATGTCAAGATCTCGCCGATCCTTCCTTCAGCTACGCGCAGTTCGGGGAAATCGTCTCCCATCAGCGCCACCAGTCGCGGCAAAACCCCTGCTAAAAAGGGCTTTTGCAATCCCAACATCCGCCCGTAGCGGACGGCCCGCCGCAAGATCTTGCGCAGCACATAGCCCCGGTCCGTGTTGCTTGGCTGCACTCCATCGGCGATTGCGAAAGACAAACTCCGGATATGATCCGCAATCACGTGGAACGGCGCTTCGCCCCCGTATCCTTTCCCCGAAATTTCCTCCACTTGCGCGATCAACCCTCTCAAGATATCGGTTTGAAACACGTTATCGACGCCCATCTTCAGCGATACGACCCGTTCCAGCCCTGCGCCCGTATCGATCGACTGCTTTGGCAGCGGCTCCATCTTCCCCTTTGCATCGCGGGAAAATTGCATGAAGACCAGGTTCCAGAATTCGAGGTAGCGTTCGCCCGAGGTATCCTCATGCGGATTCTTTGCGGGGCCATACTTACTCCCTCGGTCGTACAACAGCTCGGAGCAAGGGCCGCACGGTCCCGTATCTCCCATCGCCCAGAAGTTTTCTTTCTCTCCGAAGCGGACGATCCGCGCCGTCGGCAAATGCTTTTCCCACAGGGCGAACGCCTCATCGTCTTCTTTGTAGACCGAGACCCACACCTTTTCGGGGTCCAGACCGAACACCTGACAGGTCACATCCCAGGCGTAGCCGATCGCCTCTTTTTTGAAGTAGTCGCCGAAGGAGAAATTGCCCAGCATCTCGAAGAAGGTGAGGTGGCGGGAAGTATGGCCCACGTTCTCCAGGTCGTTGTGCTTGCCCCCGACCCGGATGCATTTCTGCGTCGTGGCTGCGCGGGCGTAGTCCCGCTTTGAGCGGCCCAGGAAGACATCTTTGAACTGATTCATCCCCGCGTTGATGAAGAGGAGGGTAGGGTCATCGTGGGGAACGACCGGGGAAGAGGGGAGGACTGTATGCCCCTGGGATTTAAAGTAATTGAGAAAGGAGCGGCGGATCTGTTGGGAGAGCATGTTTTTCCTCGGAAATAGGATTGATTTTACGGGAAGAGAAGGGTAAAGTCAAATGGCTTATTAGACTTTTTTCTAACCTGTTAGGCCAATGGTCCCATCGTAAGCGGCTGAGTGGAACAATAATCGACAAACAGCGATTGGGTAAAATCGTTCATTTTCTGCCTCTTCTTCTTGGCTTCCTCTTAAGCAGTTGATTCAAAGATAAATACGATTCTAATGGTTTTGGGCTAAACAAGTCTGCAAATTCATTGAGAGCTTCTAATACAAAAGCTAATTTCAGAAGGGACTCCAAAGAGATTTTCCCGGTCTTTTCGAATTTTTTAATCACCCCAAAACTCACCCCAGAACGATCGGAAAGCGACTTCTGAGACAAATTCAGAAAAAGCCTTTTTTCTTT
>CAYNWC010000119.1:0-4132 GCA_964400805.1 uncultured bacterium
CCCCCCCCCCCCCCCCCCCCCCCCCCCCCCCCCCCCCCCCCCCCCGCCCCCTCCCGGGCCGCCGGAGGTCGTTTTGATTGGCAAACAAGGGGAGGAAGAGATTAAACTGGCCGACATGGCTCAGCTTTGCGATACGATTCCCTACGAAATCCTCTGCGCGTTCAATGAGCGGATCCCGCGGTTCTATGTATGACCCTGCTTTTGAGCTGCCAGTCTCTCTCTAAGTCGTATGCGACCCGCCGTCTCTTCCAAGACCTCTCTGTCAACATCTTCGCGGGAGATCGGATCGGTCTGATCGGCCCGAATGGCTCGGGCAAGTCCACATTGTTGAAGATCTTAGCGGGGCTTGAAAAGGCCGATACGGGAATCGTCGCGCCGCGGCGCGATTTGAGAATCGGCTACGTCCCGCAGAGCTGCGAGTTTCCCGATTTGTCCCCCGAGCAGGTTTTGATTGAACGGGTTCGGAGCGATATCCCCGACTACGAAAAAGAGCGGTTAGCGCAGACCTGGCTGAGTAAATTGGGCTTTACGGGCGAAGAGCCGTCAGCACAGCTCCTTTCGGGGGGCTGGAAAAAGCGACTGGGGTTTGCCTGTGAATTGATGGAAGAGCCCGACCTACTCTTTCTCGATGAGCCGACCAACCACCTCGACCTGGAGGGGATCCTGTGGCTCGAAAAGTTCCTCGCGCGCGAAGCCCCCACTTACCTGTTGGTGAGCCACGATCGCTACTTTCTCCAGAATACGACAGGGCGCATCATCGAGATCGATCCCACCTATCCTAAGGGGCTGTTCGCCATCGACGGCTCCTATGCCAACTTTCTGGAGAAAAAAGAGGCGTTTTTGGCGGGGCAAATCCAGCAGGAGCGCTCGATGGCGTCTAAAGCGCGCCGCGAGACCGATTGGCTCCGCCATCAGGCCAAGGCGCGCACCACCAAATCTCAATCGCGCATCGATGAGGCGCAAGAGATCCTCGCAGAGCATGCAGACCTGATCAAACGGAACCGGCAGAACCGGGCCAAAATCGACTTTGCCGCTACAGAACGGGAAACGCGCAAGCTCCTCGTTGGAAAAAACCTGTCGAAGTCGATCGGAGAAAAGCTGCTGTTCCATCATCTCGATCTCACTCTATCGCCCGGCACGCGGATCGGCCTCATGGGCCCCAATGGGTCGGGGAAGACCACCTTGCTTCGCCTGATCGCCGGCGAACTCTTGCCCGATCAAGGGACGCTCAAACGGGCCGACGATCTCCACATCGTCTACTTCGATCAACACCGCGCGCAACTCTCCTCGGAGCTCACTTTGAGAGAGGCTCTCTCTCCTAAAGGGGAGTATGTCTCTTTCCGCGGACAGCCCGTCCATGTGAATGGGTGGTGCAAGCGGTTCCTCTTTTCTCCCGACATTCTCGATCTGAAGATCGGCTATCTCTCGGGCGGCGAAAGGGCGCGCATCGCGATTGCCCACCTGATGCTCCAGCCGGCCGATCTCTTGCTCTTGGACGAGCCCACCAATGATCTCGATATCCCCACTCTGGAAACCCTCGAAGAGAGCCTGATCGACTTTCCCGGCGCAGTTGTTCTCATCACGCATGATCGGTGCATGATGGACCGGATTTGCAATGGGATGCTGGCCCTCGGCAATCCCGATCAAACGGATCTCTACGCCGATTACAGCCAATGGGAAGCCGCGCAAACCCCCGCGGCCGCTCCGGCAGCGAAAGAGAAGAAGAGCGAGGCGTCTAAAGCTGGGGGGAAACTCTCCTATAAGGAGAAGAGGGAATACGAAGAGATCGAGGGAAAGATCCTGAAACTCGAAGAGGAGGTCCGCTCGTTGAACGCTCTTTTGGAAACGGCCGAGATCGCCGAAAACCCGCAGAAACTCAATGAAGTCTGCCGCGCCGTCGGACTCGCTGAAAATCAGATTGAACAACTCTATCTTCGCTGGGAGGGATTAGATGCAAAAAAACATCGGAACGAGTGACCGTCTCATTCGATTGGCCATAGCGCTCGCGCTCTTTTTCTTGGCCTATTGGAAAGCGAGTTGGATCCTATTCGGAATGGGACTCTTTACTTTATTCGAATCGCTGATGAGTTGGTGTATTTTTTATCAAATAATTGGAAAAAATTCTTGCTCAATCATACCGAAATAGTTTGAATTGACTTTTGGTTTTCTGTTTTAGATAATATCTCTTTTTAATTGGAGATAAATATGAAAAATGTCTTGTTTGCCCTTCTACTGACAGCGACTGCGTTTGTTTCTGCGGAGCCATTGACTATTGCTCCGGAGTTCACCCTCCCTTTGCAACCAGCTCCTGAGTATGCTCTGGTGCCTATTTCTTCTTTGAAAGAGAAATTTTTCTATGTGCGGTTTGCCGCGGCTGAAAGAGACGTGACCCGGCCTGGCGAACCTCTTCCTGGCCTCGGAATTGGATACCGACAACTGGCTGGCAATGGAGCTGCCGATATTTCCATTAACGGCATTGGCATTGCTGAGCGTAAAAAGAGTCAGATTTTTTGGTCGGCGCCGAGAGCTTCCTATCTCCGCTATTTGCAGCCCGATGCCGAAAAAAGCACCTACGTAGGAGGCGGACTGGCTTGGGGAGGCGTGGCTTCCAGAGGTCAAGACTTCATCGGTCTGATTCCCAGCGCTACCTTTGGGTATGAGTTTGCTCGCAAGAGCGCTGTTCTGGGATTTGCAGAATTTAACGTCAGTCAACCGGCCCTTGCGGTGCACAAAATGGGCCCCTTCCCCGGTCCTATCGCCGAATGTACAGTAGGAATTGGTTTCTAATGGCTGCGATCTCCTCTGCCACCCCGCTTCCGCGTCCAGCAGATAGTCCCGCTGCCCGCGCGCCCAATATGGTGCGCGCTTTGTGTGAGAGAGAATGCGGTGGCAAATCGAAAAAGATCGAAGAATCGATTGAAGCCCAGACCGTTAAAAATATCGCTAAGAATTGTTTTCAATCTTATCACAAACGGATTGGGAATCTACCCGCCAAGATGGCGCGCTCGGGTCGTTGGGCGGCGCTGACCGGTTCTGTACCCGTTTCTCCATCCATACCCGTTTCTCCATCCATCTCCTTATATGACCTGATTTTAGGCCATAAAGTCTGGGAGTGCCCCGCCCCAATAAGGGGCAGAACTAATCTTTCTATTCAGGTAGATAGCAAAGGGACCGTGATTCGAATTGAAAAAGAAGAGGGGCCGAAGAAGGGTCAGAATGTGGAAATTTTCCAAGCAGGAAACAAGACGGGCTCCATTTCTCTTAAAGACCCAGGAAATATTTTAATTGCAGATGGAGAGATCTTCGCTATTGAGAAAGAAAAAGGAGAATCAAGCTTTTGTCAGTATAGCCATACAGGAGAGTGTTTGAGGAAAATTCCTCTCGGACATGGATTCTCTCAAAATTCGATTGCTGTAGATGAAAATTATTGTGTGATTTGGCCCGATCATAACCCCGCGTATCCTTTTCCTACAGTATTTGTGTTCGATCGTAAAATGGGCTTCGATAAGGCGCTTAAATTAGAAACTCCCAAAGACGTATGTCGGGTTCACTCGATTGCTTTAAGAGGCAATGACCTTGTGGTTGGAGCCGCTACAGCAGAAGGGGACTGCTATATTCTGATATACAATACTCTAAAAGCAGGTCCTATTAAGGGGGAATATCCAGTGGGGAAAGGAAAGGTAGAATCGTTGATTGCAAACGAGCAGTCAGCCTTTTATCAGAAACGTCTTATTGGTGACGTAGCCGGCACCGAAATTTGTTCTATTGATTTATCAACTGGAGAAGAACAGGTCGTTTCCGGGGTGTTTTCGGAGCAAAGAGGAGAATACCAACTTTCTCTAGCAGGATCCCTTTTATCTATCTGCTATGGGGAAGTGGATAGTCAAGAAAGAATTGTTGTTGATACAAAAACGGGAGACTGGTTAACAGAGACACAGTATCAACGCGATGCGTTGATGCCAATGATGTCTGTTCATTCAGGGACTGTTTTTGTTCCTGCTTTCACGAAGCAATTTTATGTCGAAAATTTTTATCCCACCCCTGACCCCGAAAACCCCTCTCCCTTCAATCCTCGTTTTCAAATTCGTGATCAGTAGGATTGGTTTTTAATGGCTTCTATTTCTCCTGCCAC
>CAYNWC010000120.1:0-4025 GCA_964400805.1 uncultured bacterium
CTACCCGCTCGACATCCTCGGCGGCTGGGCCCTCGGTCTCCTCCTCCTCATCCTCTTCATTAAATTAAGAAACCCCATCGAAGCCTTCCTCCTCAAACAAAGCCCCCTCTTCCGTCTCCTCCTCAGTCAGCTCATCCCTGCAGCCATCATGCTCCTCATTCCCCGCCCCGGCACCTATTACATGATGGGCGCTACAATGGGGGTAGGCGTAGGGGCTTATTTCTCTCTCAAACACCACCTCTTTTTGCCCAATTCCAAACACCTCAATGAAGGGGTCGGCCGCTCCCTCCTCGGCATCGCATTCCTCTTTCTTCTCCTATTCCTCTGGCCCGGAGCCCCTTCTTTCGCCCAATCCTTCTCGATCGGTCTCTTTATGAGCCTCGCCGCCAGTCCCATTTGTAAATGGTTCTTCTAAAAAATTTTTTTGTCGTCCATACTCTCTCCTCGAGGTTTTTATGGCTTCACCTTTAAATTTGTCTCCACGGCCCCTCCCCGAGCAAGCCCCTCCGGTGACGGAGGAAGAGGTTAAGATGATGCGGCGAGGTGTCCGATATGTCACAACGCCTCCTGTGTTTTATAGCATGGACGAATCGTTACAGAGGAAAATCCACCGCACTTACGCTAAGCGATTTGAAGGGTTCACCGATTGGGTCGAGGCCCTGAGATGGGAGTGGGCCTCGAGAAGTGAAACGTCCCACGACCGGAATGGGGAGGTCATTTGGGCTCTCCAAAAAAGAACCATCTGTCAGTTAGCAAAACTCTCCCACGAACTGTTTGAAGAATTGGCAGGGTGTGGAAGGCAGTTGGCCCAGTCAGTGCTTAGCGAAAAAGACAGGGCGATCGGTTTGAATTGGACTCTTGCCACTCTCAAAGAGCACCAGGAAGTGAGCCAGAAATACATCCCTAAATTCACCGGTATTTGGAAGAGTTATTTAGAGACCCTAGACACCCTTCAAAACAGACCCTCTTCCCAATCCTTTTCGGGAAGACTCCTCAGAGCGATTTCTCCTACCGAAGAAGAGTCACATCTGGCGTCAATTCAACACGTCTACGAAAACCTCTAATGTAAAGCGGCTTTACATTTGGCTAATGACTCGCCGAAGTTGGCCCGGGTTTCGAGTCCCTGCTGGGTGTTGGCGATGAGATCGTCATCGAAGGCGATGGCACCCTTCTCAAAAAGGAGAGCGATGCACGAGCCGCCAAACTCAAAGTATCCTTTCTCATCCCCTTTGCGCACGGGCTGGTCGGGCGCGTAGGTCTGGTGAATGGATCCAACAGAGGTGGCGCCGATCTCAATATAGAGAAAGGTCCCAAAGCGCTTCGTCTCGATTTCGGTGATCATCCGCTTATTTTCAGAGAAAATAGTCCATCGTTTCTTGAGGGCCATGGGATTGACGGAATAGAGAGGCCCATTGATGAGGCGGGCGCGCGAGGGAGTGCCGTCGCAGGGAAAGTGGAAGCGATGGTAATCGGTGGGGCAGAGGCGAATGATGACCAGGGAACCCTCTGCGTAGCGGCGGGCCAGGGCGGGAGCGTCGAGAAAAGTGGCGAGAGAAAAGGGGCGCCCTTTGATGACGAAGTGGTCGAAGTGGGGATAGACGAGATAGCGACCATCGGCGGGCATCGCGAGAATGGTGGGATCGGCTGCGACAGCGCGCCGTTCAGCTTTGAGTTTTCGAATGAAAAAGTCATTGAAGGAACGGAATTGGGTCTCGGTGAACTCACTCTCGTCGATTTCATAGGCTTTGATAAAAGGGGCGATTTTCTTGGCGCTAGAGGGACGCTTTTGTAAGTAACCGTAGAAACGGGAAAAGAAGGGAAGATGGGCGAGAAGAGGGAGGAGAAAGGCGGAGAAAAGGCGCCGAAAAAACCCATCGCCATAGAGAAGGCAAAGCGATTTATGGCCGTATACTTTTTCGATGCGGCGCTGGCCTGTTTTCCGATCGATATAGGCGATTTCCATGAGAGATTAAGCTACCCCGATCGATAAATTTTTTCAATGTCTTTGCATTCGGAGCGAAGGAGGGAATAGATGCAGAGATCGAGATAGGCGCCGCGATGAAAGAAGGAAGAGCGAGCAATTCCCTCAAATTGGAAACCACACTTTTGGGCGAGTCGGAGGGCCGCTTTGCTATAGTCGGGAATGGAGATTTGAAGCCGCTCTGTCTTCTGCGTCGCAAAGAGATAGGCGCTAAAGAGGGGAAGCGCCTGTTTCATCAATCCCTTGCCCCGATCCTCGCTCCGGAAGATATAGAAATGGAGATCGAGACAATCGAGGAAGGTTTGTTTTTCAAACCAAAGAGCGCCCATCAACCGCCCTTCTGAAAGAAGGAGAAGCGTCCCCTTCTCCAAAGACCAAAATCCCGTTTCATAAAACTGAAGGCGGAACTGATGCTCCGATAAGAGCTCGCTCGATAGATATTCCCCTTTCATTCGAAGGGAGTCAAAAAAAGAATAAAGCTCCGCTAAATCCCCCTCTCTGACCGTCCGCAAATGAATGTTCCGATTTTCTAACATCACCAACAATCATAACATCGTCAATTTTATTAGAGAATTAATACAATTTTTGAATTGGTAATTTAAAATTTTATATGAAAATTTAAACCTTGTGTGAAATGTCCATTCCTATTAAAATTTTGTCAAAGTCATTTAGGATTCTTCATGTTCGGCTTGCTGAGAAAGATCTTCGGAACCCATCAAACGCGCATCCTCAAGAAATATTGGAAAATCATCCCTGAGATCAATGCATGGGAGGAAAAATTTCAAAAACTTTCTGAGGAAGAAGTAGGGCATAAAACGGTCGAATTCAAAGAAAGACTTGCCAAAGGGGAATCTCTCGACTCTCTCTTGCCTGAGGCATTTGCAGCTGTCAAAAACGTGTGCCGCAGGCTCTGTGGGACCGATGTGCACGTTTCGGGTTACGATCAAAAATGGGACATGATTCCCTATGACGTACAGATGGTGGGAGCCATCGCGATGTTTCACGGCTCGATTGCCGAGATGCAGACAGGCGAAGGGAAAACGCTCACCGCTTCCATGCCCCTCTATTTACATGCGATCACCGGCAAACCGGTCCACTTAGTGACCGTCAATGATTATCTGGCCAAGCGCGACTGCGAATGGATCGGCTCGATCTTCCGAAAACTGGGCCTCACCGTCGCCTCGTTAACGAATGATGTCCCCGTGTTCAATCGCAAAGAGGTCTACGCCTCCGACATCGTCTATGGGACCGCTTCCGAATTTGGCTTCGACTATCTGCGCGACAATTCGATGGCGATGAATCAGAATGAACAGACGCAACGAGGTCATTACTTTGCGATGGTCGACGAGATCGACTCGATCCTCATCGACGAAGCCCGCACGCCGCTCATCATCTCTGGCCCCGTCCCTGAAAGCCGTCAGATGTACGACGAGTTGAAGGAAGGGGTTGCCCACCTCGTTCGAGACCAGCGCGATCTTTGCAATCGCCTCGCCACCGAAGGGCGCCGCCAGCTCGAACTTCTCGGCCTGCTCGACGATTCTCCTGGCAAAATCACCAAAGAAGCCGAAGAAGCTTTCAAACAGCTGTGGCTTGTCGGCAAGGGGACGCCCCGCAATAAGATCCTCAAACGACTCAAAGAAAATCCCGATTTCCGCGCTCAGATCGACAAGTGGGAGACCTACTTCTTCGGCGAGGCCAATAAAGAAGAGAAGTTCGAAACGCTCGCTGAGCTCCACATGATCGTCGATGAGCGAAACAGCGAATATGAACTCACCGACAAAGGGATCAAAAACTGGAGCGAATTCAAAGAGGGAACGGGCGCCGACGACTTCATCATGCTCGATCTCGGCCATGAATATCTCCTCATCGATCAAAGCGCCAAAACCGACGCAGAGAAAATGCAGGCCAAAATCGCCTTGCGCGAGGAAGATTCCAAGCGCAAAGAGCGGGCCCATAACCTCCGCCAAATGCTCCGCGCTCACCTGCTCATGGAAAAGGACATCGATTACATCGTCCAAGAGCAAAAGATCATCATCATCGACGA
>CAYNWC010000121.1:0-3990 GCA_964400805.1 uncultured bacterium
GGAGGCTGCGGCCGATGAGGGTCTCCCACCAGCGCGATTGGCTTTCATGGATGCTGAGGGAAACGGGTTCGCTGAGCGGCGTTCCCCAAGTATCGGAGGGGAGGCCCATCTCATACATCGAATGGCCCGCTTCGTGCAGGACGGAAAAGATGTTGCTAATGAAGGCTTGGGGGAGAATGCGGGTGGTGATGCGGCTGTCATGCGGATGCAGGGCAATGGAGAAGGGGTGGGAGGAGAGGTCGAGTCGACTATAGGCTTGTTCCATGGGGAGCTGGGAGAGGAAGAGGCGACCGAGCTCCATCTGCTTGGGTTCGTCGTATTTTTTGTGGAGGAAGCGGTTGTCGGTAGGACGGGAAGCGGCGATTTTTTTAAGGAGGAGGCGGAGTTCTTTTTGCAGGCCGTCGAAGAGGGTTTCGATTTTGCGGGTGGTCATGCAGGGCTCGTAGGCTTCGATGAGGGCGTCGTATGGATGATCTTCAAAGCCGAGAATTTCCGCTTTTTTACGGCAAAGGTCGATGATCTTAGCGAGATAGGGGGCGAAGAGTTTGAAATCGTTGTTCTTTTTGGCAGAGGCCCAGATTTGGCTCGCCTCTGAGGTCACTTGGGCAAAGGTCTTGACGAAAGAAGAGGGGAGCTTGGTCGCCCTGAGATAATCTTTGCGCCACTCGCGGAGCATGGCGAGTTGGGGGCGGGTGAGCCCTTTCACTTTGGGATTGCCGGTAGAGAGGTTGATGAGCTTACTCAAGAGGTCGCGGAATTTGCGGCTGCTCTTTTTCTCGTGGATGAGGGTGGAGAGGAGCGCGATCTGTTGGCTGCGCGGACCAATGCCTCCGGAGGGCATGTAGGTCTCCTGATCCCAATGGAGGAGGCATAAAGTGGAGTTGAATGTGTGAATGTCTGTGGAGAGTTCTTTGAGCTCAGTCAGGGGCTTGGGAGTCTTCATACAATTGTCCATCGTAGCGCAACGCGTTTAAAAAGGCGACAGATTCTGGCGCATTTCGAGAGAGCCACTCCTCAAATCGGTGTAGAAAGCGGTCGATTTCGATGCGGCGTAAGTGGGGATCGTAGGGCGGAGGGCGGTAATTGCCAAAGTCGAGTTCAACCGCCTGATCGTCGAGAAAGCCGAAGTTGGGGCCGAGGTTGGGGTCGGCATTGCGGATGCCGAGGGCAGAGCGGCGGATGAGGAGCGAGACAAACGATTCGATGAGCCGTTGCATGCGAGCGGGATCGTGCTTGGCGGAGAGGAGCGTGGCTTTAAAGGGGTTCACTTTGCGCTGCAGGACAAAGCGGTAGCGATCGAGGGGCAGAGAAAAGGTGCGGCGCGCTTTTAAAACGAGCCGAGGGAGTTGATTCTGCGTGAGGTTGAGATGCGTGTAGAGAACGCAAGTGAAGGGCTGCGCGTGGGTGTGGGCGAGATGGGCGGCGGTGAAGGTTTTGTGGAGTTTGAGGAGAAGGGGAGTTTTGGGTTTTTTTGCGAAGCTGTTTTTCAGCTGTTGTAAGAGGGGGAATCGGGATCCTTTATAGCGGAAGAGTTTGAGTACGTAGCGGCCATCTTGGCTTTCAAAGACGGTCGATTGGTTGCCGTGCGCGAGATAGAGGAAGGGTTGCTGGAGGAAGGTGAGGATCTCCTCGCTTGGAGGAGGGGCTTCCCAAGCGGGATTGAAGGGGATATCGGCGTGGATCGGGGGGACTTTGAAATCCCGTTTGAAGAGAAAAGGAAGGGAGAGAAAAAGGGCGCAGAAGAGGACGTATTTCATTGCATCCTCCGGAACGAGGGGAAGGAGAAGACGATGAGGAGGCCGATGGGCGCGAGAAGGGCGATGAGTGGGGAAAGGACCTGATTTTCTCCGAGGATGAGCATCCCATCGAGGACCACTTTAAGGGCGATAAAACCGAAGAGAGAACAAGTGACGAGGAGAAAGGTGGGTTGATCGCGGGAAAAACGGAGTGTCGTGGGAGCCAGGGTCAAGAGGAGAAGAAGAGGGAGTAGAGGCATCGCCATTTTGTAGAGGAGATGAGAGAGAACGCTGGCCCGATCGGATGAAAGAACGGCCACTTGGGTAAAGAGGGTGGAGAGAGAGCGGTTTTCAAAGGGGACAAAGCGATGGAGAATCGCCTCCTCGTTCCAGGGAAGTTCGGGGAAGGAGCGGGTGGAGAAACTCGCCTGTTTTTCCAATTGTTTTTCTGGGTTGCGGATCAAATGGTGGACGTAGCGCCCGTGGAGCGACTCGATTTCAAGATACTTCATGTGCCAAATGTCGTTCGGCGTGCGGACCCAAAAGACGTCGAAGAGCTCCCGTTTTTCCGCATCGAAGTGTTGATAGACGAGTTCCGAGTCATCTTCGAGCGACAGGGAGTAGAGCCGGGGCGTCTTTTTTTTCTTTGTTTTATGAGCGGAGCGGAAGATATCCACAGTTTCTTGCGCATAGGGAGCGACCCATTGGCTGTTGAGATAGCAGAGGCCTGAAAGACCTCCCGCAACGAGAAAAAAGGGAAGGAGAAAACGTTTTTTAGAAAGCCCCGCCATCTGTAGAGCGAGGAGTTCGCGGCGCTGATTGCAGTCGATCAAAACGCGCAGGATGGCCAAGAGGAAAGAGAGGGAGAGGAAGAGTTCAAAAAGGGTGGCGAAGGTGTTGAGGTAATAACGGAAAACGCTATGAGCGCCCTCTTGAGAAAAGAAACGGACGCCGTGAATCGACAGGTCGACGATCACATAGATGAAGAAAATCGCTCCGAAAAAAAAGAAGAATGTTTTGAGGAGCCGTCGGAGGAGATAGGTTTGCCAGGTTTTCATGCGACCCCCCGCGCAATGCGGTGGAGGCGAATCAGAGAGCAAAGCCAAATGAACGGATGGGGAAGGAGATAGGCGAGGGCAGCGCTGATGGGGAACTCTTTCAATCCTTTGCCGAGGAAGTAACTCATCAAGACAGAGAGAGTGAGGAGGAGGGCGAAGAAGAGCGTCTTTCGAGAGGGATTCCTCCCTTGCTCAATGCCGAACGCACAACCCAGAAGTGTAAAACTAAACGCGGCTAAAGAGAGAGAAAGGCGCCGGAGTTGCTCGATGTGGGCGACCGCCGGTTTTTTGTGGAAGCGGAGCATTTTGAAGCTGAGGGCGTTGACATCGAGGCGGGGGCGGTTTTTTTTCAGGGCGACAGAGAGGAGCGGGGCTGCGGTTGACATCGACGATTGATTTTCGATGATCAGCGAGTCGAATCCTTTGTCTGTGGGCAGATAGGAGACAATGGCGAGATGGCCGCCGCGGAGCTCCTCATCGACGACCCGCAGTTTGCGCGCCGACAGGAGGCTGAGGCGCTGGCTGGTTTCATTCGGGACAATGAGGATCAGATCTTTGGTCGTCTCCTCGTCTTTTGCTTTCATGTCGAGGTAAGCGTGTTTGATCTTGACCAGCTTTTGCCGCTGCAGGAGGAGGAGGGGGTTTTTCGACGTCTCGTGATAGAGGAGCGTCTTTCCTTCGCGGCGGCAATAAGGGGCGATTTCGGCGCAAATGGAAAAATTGAGAAGCGAGAGGAGGATCGCGCTGAGGAGGAGGGGGGCGAGGATGGCCGTCAAGCTGAGCCCTGAGGCTCTCAGGGCCGTCAATTCCTGGGTGCGGCTCTGCCTCTGGAAGAAGATCAGGGAGGCGATGAGGGCCGAGAGGGGAATCGCTATCGGCAAAATCGAAGGAACTTGGTAAACTATGAAGAGCCCTGTTTTGAGCCAGTCGCCGCTCAAGGCGGTAAAGCGAGCCAACTCTTGGAAGCGGGCGACGATCAGCACGGAGATGAACGTGCAGACCGAAAGGAAAAACACCCGGAAATAACTTTGCAAAGCGTAGCGCCACAAAATCGGCATCTGATCAGTTTAACAAAAGCCTTCCTGAACGTCCATTGGGATCGAAAAACATCTCATTGGCTCGCCTAATCGGGAGGGCCCGACTCAAAGGCGATCCACTATGGCCTTATGGAGTGCGATGTAATTCCCCATTAGGCG
>CAYNWC010000122.1:0-3970 GCA_964400805.1 uncultured bacterium
TATGACCACCTGTGTGTAAGACAGGCGCTCTACCAACTGAGCTATACGCCCTTTGCAAACGAACAATCATGTTAAGTACTTAGAAGATTTTTCTCAAGAAAAAGCGAAAAAATGGTATAAAACCCCCATGCGCTTTCGCTTGGGTCTCTTGAGTTTATCGCTTCTGATCAGCTGCGGTCCCTCTTCGATCGAAGATCTCCGCTATGAAGGGGAAGCCCAGACGCGAAAACTCGCTCGGGATCTGCGGGCGATTGAGACAAAAGAGGAACTGCAAAAAGCGGTGCCCAAACTCAAGAAAAGATTTAATCAGATCGCAGATCTTCTGGTCGAAGCCCGTTCTTTTCCCAAAGAGGAGGGAGAGCCCTCTGCGGCGAGCGAAGAGCTCTTTGCAGAGCTCGCCCGCCTCTATGAGTGGCCCGGAGGCCGCGAGCTCATCGAGAGTGCTCAAACCGAGGCGGTTCACCGATTGCGAGATTTTTCTCGGTGAGATTTTTATACTTTTGGAGCGTCTCGTGGCAGGTGAGCTCGCCGACAGCAATGGGGACTGCAGCGATGTATCCCTGATCCAGGAGGGCGACGTCGCTGTCGGGATCTTCCTCGACGGCTCCCCACGCTCCGCCGAGCCAGTAGTAGGGGTCTCCTTCGGGATGGATCCGTCGATCGGGGGCTTCCTTCCAGTAACTTTTTCCCTGCTTGGCCATCCGCAGTCCCGCGATTTTCTCTTTGCATTTGTAGGGGAAGTTCACGTTCAGGAGCGTTCCCTTAGGCAGGGGATTGGCGAGGAAGTGTTGGATGAGGGGGAAGATGTAGGGCTTCGTGACAGAGATTGGGGGGACTTCGTAATCGGAAAAGGAGAAGGCGATCCCGGGGATCCCTTTCAACGCCCCTTCGATGACGCCGCCGATCGTTCCGCTATAGAGAACCGTGCGCCCCGAATTGGAGCCCCGATTGACGCCCGAGACGATCATGTCGGGTTGTCGATCGAGGAGAACAGCGAGCGCCATTTTGACGCAATCGGCTGGCGTGCCATTCAGCGACCAAGCGCGCGTACCCGCTTCCCAGGGAAAAGGGCGAATGTGGAGCGGCTTGGTCCAAGTGATCGAGAGACCGCAGCCCGATTTTTCCGCATGAGGGGCGATGATCGCCACATCGGCTACTTCATGGAGCGCTTGCCAGAGATGTTTGAGGCCGGGGGCTTGGATCCCATCGTCGTTGGTCAAGAGGAGGAACGGTTTTTTCATGGTATTCCTTTTTAAGGTTCGATGGGTAAAGCGAGTCGTTTGCGCATGAGGAAAGAGACTCCATAGATGGCGAGGAAGCCGAACGAAAAGCCCGACACTAAGGAGGGGATTCCCCAAGGATTGTTAAAGTAGGGCCAGATGGCCGCGGTCAGCCCGCCGATCAGGATGCCTGCAAAGGCCCCATATTTATTGATGCTTTTCAGATAGAGGGACATCAGCAGCAGCGGGCCGAATGAGGCGCCGAGACCCGACCATGAATATTGAACCAATTCGTAAATGGTCGAGATTTTAAAATAGGCGATCAGAAAACCGACCAGCGAGATGAAAATGACGCTTCCTCGGGAGATCCACAAAAGCTCTGTCGCGGTGGCGTGTCTTCGAAAGAGTCTCTTGTAAAAGTCCTCTGACAAGTTGGAGGCCACCACCAAAATCTGCGCCGCCATTACATTCGTCGTCGCGGCCAAGATCGCGCACAGCACCAATCCGGCGAAGAAAGGGGCGAGCGTGGTTTTCACAATGTTCAGGATTACCTGTTCGGGATCTTTTAAGCCTTCTGGGAAGAGGAAAATGCCCAAAAGCCCCACCACGGTCGCTGCAGTTAAAGCGATCGCTTGCCAGCTAATGCCTAAATATTTGGCCTTGTACATATCCTCTACTCTCCGAATTCCCATGAATTTGGTGATGATGTGGGGCTGGCCGAAATAGCCCAATCCCCATCCCGCAGCGTTCATCAGGATGCTCCAAAATGTCTTCGGCGAATAATCGGGAAATAGGGAAGTTGAAAGGTGTTTTGCCTCTACAGCGGCCATCACTGGGCCAAAGCCCCCAAATCGAGCCAGGAGCAGGGCCGGAATAAAGACGATCACTCCCAGCAAGAAAAATCCCTGAAACAGATCGATCCACGCCACTGTCCTATATCCTCCCATGAAGACATAGATCATGACGATCGACAACCCGATCGAGATCCCCAGCGAGTAGTTCAGATTAAAGAGCGACTCGACAAGCACGCCCATGCCTTGTAAGCCGGAAGTGATGTAGAAGGTAAAAAACAAAATCGACATCGCTGCTGAGATCAGCCGAATGCTTCCCGACGTATCGGAGAAGCGGGCTTCGAAATAGGAGCTCAGCGTCAAGCTTTCGACTTGCTCGGTCGCCGTTCGGATCTTGGGCGCCAAAAAGTGCCAATTCAAGAACATGAAGACCGTCAAGCCAACCGCCGCCCACGCCGAAAACAACCCCGTTGTAAAGATCAAGGCCGGATAGCCCAAAAAGAGCCAGCTGCTCATATCGCTCGCATGCGCCGACAGTGCCGTTAGCCAAAAGTTCAGCGATCGATTGCCCAACAGAAAATCCTTATCGGAGCTTTGTCGGCGGTAGGAGAGGACGGCAATCAGAATCAAAACGACAAAATAGCCGAAGAACGTCGTGATCTCGAGGAGGGCGTAAGCAATATCCATATTCCTCTAAAAATACTCTTCATGCCCAATAAAATTCAAGGTAAGGAGGCTGCAAAAAAATCGTTACCGGCCCGCTTTTGCGAAATTCTTGGCCCTTTTTTCGTCTTGCTCCTTCGGACAACTCTCTTCGAGTTGCCCTCGGATCAATCCAAAAAAAAGTGCAGAAGAATTTCATCAAAATCGGTTGCGGTTCCGATTTCCTCACAGCCTCATCATTGCCTTCTGAGATCCATACAAAAGGCCCGCTCTTGCCAGGTTGCTCCTCACATGGGGGAAGTGGACCTCCAGATCTTTCAGGATTTGGTCGACCACTTTTCGCTTTGAATTTTGTCCTACTGGACATTGGCAAGTGATCCGGGCAAAGCCATACTGTTTAGCGAACTCTTTCAATGACTCTTCATCCACGTAGATCAGCGGACGAATGATCGTCACCCCATAGTCATGCATCGGCACCTTGGGCAAATTCGCTGCGAACTCCGCCTTGTGGAGCAGATTGAGGAGCAGTGTCTGGGCGCTATCGTCGCGGTGGTGGCCGAAAGCCACAGTCGTCGCCCCCACCTCCTTGGCTGCCTCAAAGATCAGCCTTCTTCGCTCTCTGCTGCACCGGTAGCACTCCAATTCCTCCCTCTTCTGCGTCGAAGACCGCACGATAAAAGGCACCCCCAGCTCCCTGCAAATCGCCCGCAAGAAGTTCCCATCGACCCCCGCTCCGCAAGAAAACTCCCCATCCACGTGGATCGCATACAGGTCGAATAGGGGGAACCCCCTTCCTCGGATTGCATGGAGCAAGAACAGCAGGCTCAGCGAGTCTTTCCCCCCGCTCAGCGCCACGGCAACCTTGTCTATGTCCTTCTCCAGCAAAGAGAAATCGAACAGCGCCTTTCTCAAGCGGCTCTCCAGCTCCTTGCCCACCCCGCTCCACGGCGGCTTTGCTACCGGTATCCCAATATCCATTGAATAATTGCCTAGACTTTTTTGATTTCCCTATGATATATTAGAACCCATTAAAACTAAACAGACTGCATATTATGAAAAAAGCGGGACGAAACGACCCTTGCCCCTGTGGATCTGGCAAGAAGTTTAAGAAGTGTTGTGAGAGTCAGATGCTCGGCGGTCGTTTTATGGCGACCAAGGTGGACACTACCAGTGCGCCTCCCGTTCTTAAGACAGTCGGCCTCACCGCCCTCTTTCAGGCCCGTCTTGCTGAGACGCCCAAGAAGCCTCTTCCGATTCCAGAACAAACTTTAGGAGAAAAAGAGAAAATTTGCTAAA
>CAYNWC010000123.1:0-3941 GCA_964400805.1 uncultured bacterium
TCATGAAAGAGAGCGGCGAGCTCGAAGAATATGTGACCCCGAAGCGTTCTCCCGCGCGCCAAGCCTATGCGGAGCCCCACACCCTTCCCGACATGGAGATGGGCGATAACCTCACCGATGCAGGTCTCGATATGGAGACCGAAGCCTACGATATGGAGACGATCACCGAAGAGGAGACCGAAGGAGGCGCGGGCGGCACCGAAGAAGGGGAAGCGACTGTTGTTGAAGAGGAAGATGAGGAAGATCCCTTTTCCGACCGGAACCGTTGGAAGCGCGGCATCCTCGAAGACCCCGATGCAGACAACTGGTGATCTCTCTCTACTTCCACATCCCTTTTTGCACCAAGAAGTGTCCCTACTGTCACTTCTATGTCATCCCCAACCGTCTCCCCTTCCATGAGATCTTGCGCGAAGGGCTTTCACTGGAGTGGCAGCAACAGCTGCCGCTTCTCCAAAACCAGACCATCACCTCCATCTACCTTGGCGGAGGAACCCCCTCTCTCTACACCCATATCGATGCGATCTTAGAAAAGATCCCACGCGCCCCCGATTGTGAAATCACCATTGAGGCCAATCCCGAAGAGAGCACTCGTGAACTGTTCACGAAGCTGCGCGGCCTTGGCATCAATCGCCTCAGCCTCGGCGTCCAGTCGCTCGACGACCGCTCTCTCCAAACCCTCGAACGCATTCATTCCGCTGAGAAAGCCCGTCAAGCGATCCATCTCGCTACCCAAGCTGGTTTTCAGAATATTTCGATCGACCTCATGTATGAC
Source organism: uncultured bacterium (assembly GCA_964400805.1). Classification (GTDB taxonomy): domain Bacteria; phylum Chlamydiota; class Chlamydiia; order Chlamydiales; family SM23-39; genus REEB52. The sequence goes on from CAYNWC010000123.1 coordinate 773, forward strand.
CTGCCCGGCCAAACCGCAGAGAGCTGGCGCTACACCCTCGATCAACTGCCCGACCTCCCCATTCACCACCTCTCTCTCTACAACCTCACCATTGAGCCCCACACCGCCTTCCACAAACGGCGCCTCACCACGCCCGGCGGCGAACTCTCCCTCCGCTTCCTAACTACCGCGCTCGAAAAACTCGAAGCGATTGGCCTTCATCGTTATGAGATTTCGGCCTTTGCGAAGCCCGGCCACACTTCGCGCCATAACCTCGGTTATTGGACAGGTCGGCCCTTTCTTGGCTTTGGGCCCTCCGCTTTTAGTTATTGGGAGGGGGAGCGATTCCGCAACATCGCCAACATCCATCGCTACGCCCGCCTCCTAAAAGAAAACCAATCCCCGGTCGATTTTCGCGAGCGACTCCCCTACCCTGCCAGCGTCAAGGAACTACTCGCCGTTCGGCTCCGTCTCAAAGAAGGAGCGGACCTCAGCCTGTTCTCTCTTCCCCCGGAAACGCACATAGCGATGGAAGCCCTCAAGCGGCAGGGGCTGTTGCAACAACAAGGCTCTCAGCTTCAGCTCACCGATCGAGGCCGGCTCTTTTACGACACCGTCGCCACAGAGATTATTTAGCGTTTGAGAGAGCTTCCAGTGAACGATGCATGCTTTGATTGATTCGTATGGATATATTTTCAGAAGCGTTCGGGTCTTTGCATGCCGCATTGATGGCTTTGTTAAAAACGCCAAACATGCCCCCATAGATGCAGGAGAAAGCGTCTAGTTCTTCATAAGCATCAACTACAGGATCCTTTATCATGTCTGCTAGGTCTTTCTTTGCATAGGCTTCTGCCAAAGTCTTCATAAGGGGTGTGGCCTGCCAGCAAAAACCTTTATGTTTTTCCCAATTTGCTGTTTGGCACCCTGCGTTGCAATAGATAGCAAAATGGCACCCTGCGCATCTTTTGATTTTTTCTAGAGGGTTATTGCAATTGTTGCAATAGAATGGGTGATTGTGACCAGTGTGTGATGAAACGGGTTTTGTAGCCATAAGTAAGTCTCTCCTTAGATTGGAGAGACATGCTATTACAGAAGCTTACTTAACTTCAACGACCTTCACATCGAAGCGGAGAGCTTGACCTGCCAGTGGGTGATTGAAATCGAGGACGATCTTTTGATCATTCACTTCATGGACGCGGATGGGATAGACGCCACCGGCGGGATCTTGAATTGCGAGGACAGCGCCTGCGTAGCGATAGGGAGCGGGGACGGCCTCGGCATCGACCTCTTTATACGCCTCGGGGACCACAGGGCCATAAGCTTCTTCGGGCTGCAGCATGATCTGTTTGGAATCGCCCACTTTCAGGCCCAAAAGGGCTGTTTCGAGGGCGGGGAATACTTGATGGGTGCCCAGAACGAAGACGAGAGGATCTTCGCCGACATTCGTGTCGATCTGCGTTCCGTCTGCGAGGAAAACAGTATATTCGAGAGAAACTTTATGGCCGCTTTTAATCATGCAGGTCTCCAAGTTCGTTAAAATCTCCTTATTGAAGATTGGAAAATGGCCGTCAAGAAAAATTCGGAGAGGGTATAAAGATTGGTCATAAATCGGTATTCTTTCCCAGAGATTGTGGAAACAAGGCATCTTCTCATACGACAGAAGGTACTAAAAACAGGGAATCTTCAAAAATCATTTTTGATTTTTTACATACTCACTGGTAAGCTCGAACGCTTCAATCAAAAAATAATTGGCATGTCATGAGTACAAGCACTCAAAATCAAAGCCTGATCCCTGTGGGATATCTTGAACTACTGGAAATATTGAGAGAGAAGATTCGATCTTCGCAGTTGAAAGCTGCTGTACTAGTCAATCGCGAATTACTCAGCCTTTACTGGGAAATAGGGACAAAGATTCTTTTAAAACAAAAAAATGAGGGCTGGGGATCGAAAACTGTGGAAACTCTGGCTAAAGATCTTAGATCTGCTTTTCCCGACATGAAAGGTTTCTCTCTGACCAACGTCAAATACATGGTCCAATTTGCTAAAGAATATCCCGATTTAACAATTGGCCAACAACCTGTTGGCCAAATTCCCTGGGGCCACAATATCCTTCTCTTCCAAAAGCTTACATCTCTCGAAGAGCGATTTTGGTACGCCAAGAAGACAATCGAAAATGGCTGGAGTCGGAATACCTTGGAGATGTGGATTGAGTCTGATCTATACAGTCGACAAGGCAAAGCCATTACGAACTTTGCCTCTACCCTTCCCCATCCCGATTCAGACTTAGCTCAAGCTGAACTTAAAGATCCCTACTGCTTCGATTTCCTAAGAATGAGAGAGAGGGCTGATGAAGCAGAAATCGAAGATGGGCTTGTGGAGCACATTCAAAAAGTTTTAGTCGAATTAGGTACAGGCTTTGCGTTTGTGGGGCGACAGTATCGAATTGAAGTTGAAGATGAGGAATTTCTTATCGATCTTCTTTTCTATCATTTTAAACTCAAGCGATTTGTGGTTGTTGAATTGAAAAATGGACCATTTAAGCCCGAATATGCCGGGAAGATCGGTTTCTATTTAAGCGCTATCGATGCACAACTCAAACAACCCGATGACGCTCCCTCAATCGGAATGATTCTCTGTAGAACTAAGAAGAAGCTGATGGTTGAGTATACTCTCCAGGATAGTCGGCGCCCAATTGGAGTTGCAGTCTATACAACAAAACTTGTAGAAGCTCTTCCTAAAGATCTTAAGTCTAGTTTGCCTACCGTTGAACAAATAGAAACCGAACTAGCCAAGGATCAAGGCAATAAATCATCTACTAAAAAGAACATTAAGAGAGTGAATAAACACTAATCAACCAAACCGCAAGTTCTTTCTCTACAAGGTGACCATTTTCGTGACGCCACGAAAATGGTCGTTCGGAGCACAACCTGTTGTGCAGTTACTATCGCGAACTCTCGATGATTATTTGAAGAGAGAATGAAGAGATCGTTTTTCCAAACGATCTCTAAACACCATCAGAAAAACCGCAGGTTCTTTCTCTAATGCAAACCCGATCTTTCTCCAAAAAGTAGGTTTTGGAGAAAATTCAGCCTACCCCTAAAAGCGAAAGGCCCCAAGGTAGTCCTCGAGGCACAAGCGCCGGTAAGGGAATCCCAACCCATTTATTTTACGGCATATCTTCAGAGGCTGG
>CAYNWC010000124.1:0-3801 GCA_964400805.1 uncultured bacterium
GGGCGGCGGAAGGCAGCGGCTTCCCGGATTTTGAGTGGTATGGCAGTGGAGAGCGGTTCATCGCCAAATGAGAGCATGTGAGCGAGAATGGAGCTTCCCCGATTGAGCATGGCGATACCGAGCTTTTCGCCTGTGGCGGAAAAGACGTCAGCGAGATCGCCATCGGTAAAAGGAGGAATCGAGGCGGCGGCGCCCGAATAGATCCAATGGTGCCGCTGCCGGATGGCTTTTTCTTTCCCTTTTTTTAGAGTAAGGCTAATTTGCGCACCTCTTTTTTCGCGCGGACAGGGCCGAGCACAGTACCGATAAGATCGTAATCGGTGCAATCGGTGATCTCCACTTCGTAGAGCTGGCCGAAGGCGGTCACTTTGCGCCCATCGTTGATGATGATCTGGCCGTCGATTTCGGGGCATTGGCCGCTGTAGCGGGCGCGCAGAAGCTGCTGCGATTCGGGATGGAATCCCTCGACGATCGCGGCCAGCTTGCGGCCGATCATCTGCCGGTTCCGTTTGCCGACACTCTTCTGTTGCGCGGCAGCGAGTTTTTCAAAACGCTCTTGCTTCACCTCTTCAGAGATCTGATTGGGAAGGCGGGCGGCATAGGCCTCTTTTTCGAGAGAGAATTTAAAAATGCCGACATTGTCGAGCATCCCTTTTTTCACGAAGTTGACCAGTTCGGCAAAGTGCTCCTCTGTTTCTCCGGGGAAGCCCACCATGAGACTGGTGCGGATCACGACGTGGGGCACTTCGCGGCGCAACTTCGAAAGAATGTCGAGGATCTGCTCCTTCGAGGTAGTTCGATGCATCGCCTTGAGCATGTCGTTGTGGATGTGTTGGATCGGCATGTCGAGATAGGGACAGATGCGCGCGTCGCTTTTGATGAGGGCGATCAGTTCATCGTCGATCTCGTCCGGATAGAGGTAGAGGAGCCGGATCCAAAAGTCCTTTTTGACCTGGAGCATCTCGCGCAAAAGAGCGGCGAGCGCCCCTTTTTCCTTCCGGTCTTTGCCGAAATCGCCGAGATCTTGCGCGATGAGGATCACTTCAAAGACGCCTTGCGATAAAAGGGCATTGAATTCTTTGAGGACTTGTTCGCGGGTTTTGCTCTTCAGCGGTCCCTTAATGGTGGGGATGATGCAGAAGGCGCATCGCTTTTTGCATCCTTCGGCGATTTTCAGGTAGGCGTAGTGCTTCGGCGTAGAGAGCATGCGAGGCACTTCGCCCCATTCGAGATAGCTGCGGGCCGAGGTAACGGCAGACCCTTCTGTCCCCGCCTGAACCGCGTCGAGAATTTTCTCCACGTCTCCCGAACCGAGCAGATAGTGAATCTGAGGGAATCGCTCTTTGAGCTCCCCGCTATGCTTTTGCACCATGCAGCCGGCGATGATCATCTTCGCATCCGGTTTCTTGATATCGAAGAGATCTTGGATCGTCTGAATCCCCTCTTGGCGCGACGCCTCGAGGAAGCCACACGTATTGACCACGAGGAAGTCGGCCTCTTTCGGCTCGCCAGTCACCTCATAGCCGGCCTTCAGCAGAATCCCGATCATCACCTCGCTGTCGACGAGATTGCGGGCGCAGCCAAGGCTGGTAAAATGAAATTTGTTCTTGGTGTCTATATTCCGATTCAACATGCCCGAGAATTATAAGATTTGATAGATTGGATTGCAACGATGTTTCCTTACCTTTTAAAAAAAGCGTTCATCCTTCTGATTTCCCTCTGGTGTGTGGTGACGGGGACTTTTTTTCTCATGCACGCCATCCCCGGCGATCCCTTCATCGGCGATCGGATGATCCCCGAAGAGGTGCTCCGCTCTCTCCACTCCTATTTCGGCCTGGATCAACCCCTTTGGGCCCAATACATCACCTACCTCAAAGGACTCTTACAAGGGAACTTGGGCCCCTCCATTGTCTATCCGGGGCGCTCCGTCAATGAATTCATCGCCGAAGGGTTCCCCGTCTCGGCCCAGTTGGGACTCCAAGCTCTCCTGGTCGCCATCCCGACCGGTATTGGACTCGGCACCTGGGCGGCGATGCGGCGGGGGCAATGGCAGGACAATTGCGCGATGATCCTCTCCACCCTCGGAGTCTCGGTCCCCAGCTTTGTCTTGGCGAGCCTCCTCCAATATCTCCTCAGCGTCAAGCTCCACCTCCTCCCCGTCGCACGGTGGGGCTCCTTCGAACACACCATTTTACCGACGATCGCCCTCGCGGCTCTCCCCACCGCCTTCATCGCGCGGCTGACCCGCTCGAATCTCGTCGAAGTCCTCCAGCAAGATTACATCCGCACCGCCCTCGCCAAGGGATTGCCCCTCGCCCGCGTGGCGATCCAGCACGGCCTGCGCAACGCCCTTCTCCCTGTCATCACCTATCTCGGTCCAGTCACCAGCCATATTTTAACCGGCAGTTTCATGATCGAAAAGATCTTCGCCATTCCCGGCTTGGGCCAATGGATGATCCACAGCATCAATGGGCGCGACTATCCGATGATCATGGGACTCACTATCTTCTTCACGAGCTTCCTTCTCCTCGCGATGTTTTTCGTCGATCTCCTCTACTCGTGGGTCGATCCCCGCATCCGCCTCCGCAAGGAGGTCTATGGGTAGTATCCGCTTTTCCCTCATCGTCCTCTCTTTGCTCTTTCTGATGGCTCTCTTCGGCCCTCTCGTTTCTCCCTATTCCTACTCCGAGATCCAACTCGCCTTGAAAAACACGCCTCCCTCTCTTCTCTTTTGGTTTGGCAGCGATGAATTGGGGCGCGATCTCTTTACCCGGATCTGTTGGGGCGCGCGGATCTCCCTCTTCATCGGCATCACCGCTGCCACCATCGACATGCTCTTCGGCGTCTTGTGGGGATCTATCGCCGCTTACGCGGGGGGAAAAGTTGAAGAGCTGATGATGCGCCTCTGCGATATTTTGCAGGCAATCCCCTATCTTCTCGTCGTGATTCTCCTCACCGTCATTCGAGGAACTGGGATTGTCACGATCCTCATCGCGATGACCATGACCGGTTGGATCAACATGGCTCGCATTTGCCGCAGTCAAATCTTGCAACTCAAACAAAACGACTATATTGCAGCCGCCCGCGCCATCGGCGCTTCTCCTGCGCGCATTCTCTTTCGCCATCTCATTCCCAATGCGATGGGACCCATTATCGCCGCGATGACCCTCACCATTCCCACAGCGATCTTCACGGAAGCCTTCCTCAGCTTTCTCGGCCTTGGCATCCAAGCGCCCGCGGCCAGCTGGGGTGTGATGCTCAACGATGGACTCAGCGCCCTTCGTTACTATCCGTGGCGCCTCTTCTTTCCCGCGGGGATGATCACCGCGACCATGCTCTCGTTCAATCTCCTCGGCAATGCGCTCCGCGATGCCCTCGACCCAAAATTGAGGCACTGATGCTCCAAGTCGACAACCTCCATGTCACTTTCTCCGTGCAAAAACGCCCCCTCTATGCCGTCCGGGGCATCAGCTTCGCCATTGCGCAAGGAGAATCGGTTGGCATCGTAGGCGAATCGGGCTCTGGCAAAAGCGCCACCGCGCAAGCCCTTCTCGGCCTTTCTCCCGGCCGTGTAGAGGGAACCATTCTCTTTGAAGGAAAGCCCCATCTCCACCCCACTCCCAAGATCGGCATGGTCTTCCAAGATCCGATGAGCGCCCTCAATCCCACCATGACCATTGGCGCCCAGATCTCCGAAGGACTTCTCTTCCACAAGCTCGCTACGCGCCAACAGGCCAGACAGAAAGCCCTCGAACTCCTCCATCTCGTCGGCATTGCCGATCCCGAGATTCACATCGACCA
>CAYNWC010000125.1:0-1698 GCA_964400805.1 uncultured bacterium
CATTCTCATCATTTTATCCTTCTTATCATTGATTTGTGGGACTGCACACGCGTGAAGCCCCCAGCCAAGGTTAATGATGGAAATGATAAAATGATGAGAAGGATGGGGAAAGGAAAAATGATATAAATTTCTCTCTTATCATTCTCATCATTTTATCCTTCTTATCATTGATTTGTGGGACTGCACACGCGTGAGGCCTCCAGCCAGAGTTTCAGTAAATCTTGTCAGAAATTCCCGTTTATGTTCATAGTCCGTTTAGAGAGGTGGGAGTATGAAAAATAGAGTATTGCTGTTCGCTTGTTTAATTGGGATCAATGCCCTTTCCGCAATGGTTCGCGCCAGTGTCAATGCAGGCCCGCCACCAGATGCCGCTTATGACGACGATGGCCAAATCTACTATAGCTCGTGGTATGGACCAGGCTGGTATTACGGAAATTATTACTACGATTACCCCACCTACTACGCGTGGCAAAGACACTACGGCCCCGGCCCCTATTATTGGCGCGGCGACCGCCATTATGATCGCCATCACGGGAATTACGGCGGTGGACATGGCGGAGGACATGGTGGCGGTGGACACGGCGGTGGGGGACATGGCGGCCATTAATAGTGGACAATTGACCCTCCCCAAAATATAATATCGATATGTTTCGAGAGTTCATTCCCAAATCGTTTTTGTGCTTGCGGGCCGGCTATTCCTTTGCCACGTTCCGCAAAGACCTCCTCGCTGGGATAACGGTGGGGATCATCGCTCTTCCGCTGGCCATGGCCTTCGCCATCGCCTCGGGGGTGACGCCCGATCGGGGCCTGTTTACTGCCATCATCGCCGGATTCCTCATCTCCGCCCTGGGCGGCAGCCGCATCCAGATCGGCGGCCCCACCGGCGCCTTCGTCGTAATCGTCTATGGAGTTATTCAACGCACTGGCTATGAAGGACTTGCAATTTCGACCATGCTGGCTGCGGTTCTATTGATTCTCCTGGGTCTTTTCCGCCTGGGTTCGTGGATCAAGTATGTGCCCCATCCGTTGGTCACCGGCTTTACGACGGGGATCGCCGTCATTATCTTCTCCTCTCAAATCAAAGACTTCTTCGGCCTGCAAATGGGAGTACCTCCCGCCGATTTTGTCGAGAAGTGGATGGCTTATGGAGCGGCTTTTCATACGCTCCACCTACCCACATTGGCCCTGAGCGGGGGAACCTTGGCCCTCATTCTGGCGGTTCGCCGCTGGTTGCCCAAATTGCCTTGGGGGATCGCCGCCATCGTCATCGCCACACTCTTTTCCTACTTCCTCGCCCTTCCCGTCGAGACGATACAATCAAAATTTGGACAGATTCCGAACCAGCTGCCCATGCCGAGTTTCCCCTCTTTCTCCATTCCGGAAGGGAAACTGACCGAGATCGTCATGGATGCCATTGCGATCGCCTTTTTGGCGGGGATCGAATCGCTCTTGTCGGCGGTCATCGGCGATGGGTTGATGGGGAGCCGGCATAAGTCCAATTGCGAACTGGTCGGGCAGGGAGTGGCCAACTTCGCTTCGATTCTCTTTGGAGGGATCCCCGCAACGGGAGCCATTGCCCGGACGGCTGCCAATGTCAAGACAGGGGCCCAAACGCCCGTCTCGGGAATGATCCACGCGATCACTCTGTTTCTGATCATCTTGTTCCTCTCTCCCATTGTAAGTCAGATCCCGCTCGCC
>CAYNWC010000125.1:1708-3746 GCA_964400805.1 uncultured bacterium
ATGTCGGAGATGGGCCACTTTCTCCGCCTGCTGCGAGCCCCTATCGGCGATACAGCGATCCTTCTCGTCGGCTTCCTCCTCACTGTTTTTGTCGACATCACTCTTGCGATCACGTTTGGCATGGTTCTCGCCTGCTTCCTCTTCATGAAGAGGATGAGCCAAATATCCAAAACCGTCCCGCTCAATGAGATATTCCAAGAGCCGAAGGAAAGCCTCGCCGAAATGCATCAGAAAATCCCCCCCGGCGTTGAGATCTATGAGATCCAAGGGCCTTTCTTCTTTGGCGCTGCCGATATGTTACAGGATCTGCTGGTCAATCTAGAAAAGAAGCCCAAGGTCTTTATCCTTCGAATGCGCTATGTTCCTTTGATCGATGCTTCAGGCATGCACGCCCTCAAAGAATTTTACCAAAAGTGCCATCGGGATCAGACGGTTCTCCTCCTCTCCGGTGTGCAGAAACAGGCGGCGCTCGATTTGAAAAAATTTGGCCTCACGCGCCTCATTGGAGCGGATCATATGTTCCCCCATTTAGAAGCTGCCCTAGCGAAAGCTGAAAAGATCATCGCCTCGTGATATTTCTCTTAAGCCTCTATTGCCTCGTCGACCTATTGCTCTGGGTTCGCTATCGCTCTCGCCTTAACCCCGCCCATTTTTCTCTTCAACCCGCCAATTTCTGGAGTTCGGGAAAGGAGCTGATCCCTTTCTTTATTGGAGGCGCGATGTGCCTCTGGATCTTCCCTCTTCTTCAATGGGCGCTCCTTCTCTTAGCGCCGTGGCCCCATCCCTTCCTCACCGCCTATCGGGATCTCAAGAGGAAAAAACTGAAAGCCTCTTTTCCCCCTTCTATTGCGCCCATAGGGGCGAAGCTCTTCGATCTTCCCATGGATGACAAGCCCCACATCCTCTTCATCTCTCTCGAGTCTTTCCGGGCGAAAAATATAGGCTCCCTGGGAGCCAAAGACCCCCTCAGCCCTCATTTTGACCGCCTCGCCGAAAAGGGGATTCTCTTCACGAACTTCCATGCGACCGGCAACTTGACGAACCGCGCCATCCTCGCCACCCTCTTCGGCATCCCCGCTGCCCATACCCCCTCAAATTTAGGGGCCTACTGTGATCTTCCGCTCATCGGCCTGCCCCAGATCCTCAGCGGCCACGGCTACCATCCCGCTGTCATCCAAGGGGGCTCCACCGCCTTCGACCATGAAGCCGAATTCTTCGAAAAACAGGGCTTTCAAACCATCCTCGGCAAACGGGATCTCTCCCTACCGGGAACTAGCTGGGGCGTCTATGACGAACATCTGATGCGCAGCGCCGCTGCCTGGCTCTCACAGCAAACAGAGCCCACGTTCTTAAACCTCTACACGATCACCAACCATCACCCCTGGATCCATCCCCAAAAAACCAACGGTTTTCTCCATACGTTCGCCTATACCGACTGGGCCCTCAATCTCTTGATCGAAGAGCTTCGCAAGCATCATCTCCTGCGCAAAACAATCCTCTTTATTTTTGGCGATCATGGCCAAGAGCTCGCCGACCGAAGCCCCCACTTCGCGATCAACCGCCACCTGACCCAAGATACTCTCCACGTTCCTCTTTTGATCTATGCCGAAGGGAGAATCAAAACGCCCCAACGGATCGATACGATTGCCTCCCAGATCGACCTTCTCCCTACCCTCGTCGATCTAATGAACCTTTCCGACTCTCATCACAGCTTGGGGAGGAGTCTTTTGAGGCCCGCGGCCTCTCCCATCTTTTTTAGCCATCCCTTCGACACGCCCATTTACGGATGTCGAGAGGGGAAGTGGAAATATCTGGCTCAAAAAGGAGGGGAAGAACTCTATGATTTAGAAAGCGATCCCGAGGAGAAGGCGAATCGAATCGCCGAGGGAACGCCCTTGAGGGAAAAAACAATCGCTTTTTTTGCCGCCCTCGAGCGTTGGTATGCAGAAAAACCAAAAGAAGAAAAGAAGAGTTCTCTGCATCTTGATTTCAACCATTCGCTCTCATTGACCGATGAGCGACTCGCTGCGATTGCGCA
>CAYNWC010000126.1:0-3707 GCA_964400805.1 uncultured bacterium
AAAAGCATTTATAGCACAAGGTTTATGTTTTAATATGTTCAACATTCATTTATCTTTTCGCCGGGCACTTGGTATGGCGAAGGAAAGATCCTTTTGAACATGGTTGAGGAGGAACTCGTTTTCAATACCAACTGGGCCGTACAGAACAAAGATTTCGCGGGAAAGGTGAGTTGCGCGCAGGAGATTCAGATCCATGGTCTTTCTGAGAATATGCGCAACGAGCTCTCCTTTTACGACTTTCAGAACAGGACCTTTTCGGTCGACATGGAGAACCAGAATGTCGGGCGCATTGTTGGAACGGGCGTCTATGACGATCAGTCCATTGCCTGGGAATTCCGGAACAACGACATGAATTTCGAAGGGTATGAGACCTACAGCCTCCAACCTGACGGGAGCTATCACATGAAAGGGGAATATGTGACCAGCGATCAATTTCGGACGCAGATTGAGGCGCGCATTTGGCCCCAGTCGCGCGAAACGCCCCAAGAAGAGTCTGAGGAAAATGAGGAAGAAGAATGAAAAAGCTGATTCCTCTCTTTTTACTCGCCGCCTGCTCCATGAGTGGCAAGCCGGTCACCATGGACGCCTTCTATGAGGTGGAGATGGCCGCGCCCACCGCTCAGGTGATCGAAGTTCTAGGGCAGCCTTATGCCACGCATGAGAAGGAAGATGGCGCTGTCGAATATGAATACATTGAGCGGATCAAGATTGGCGGGCGCGATGCCGAAGAGCGCCATTATTTCATCCTCATCAAAAATGGGCGCGTCACTTCCAAGCGCGTTCGACAAAGTTCTCCATTGCCCTACGGGTTTGACAGTTACGACATGCAAACCACGCAAAGAGGCAATGCGCCTCCTGAATAGTCTAGCGTAGAAATAGACAATTCTTTAAGATCTCCCCCTCAAATCCTTAACAAGAAAGGGGGAAGTTATGACTGTCCATACGATCCATTCTCTGGCTGAACGATATGCGTGCAGCACCGGGCAGCAAGTCCACGAGAATGCAACGACCAGGAATCGAGTTGTCTATAATTTTAAAGTGACTGGTTTCAATATCAGCACCGTAGCTGCGATTGTCACTGCCGCTTTGGCTGTTCTCTTGCATTCGCCTCTATTCGCCCTTCTGGCTGTAGCGTCCTTTGCAACGCGAAAAGCCTTTATGGAGGAAGTGGACCAAACAGCTGCAACAACAGCGCGCACAAAATTCAGGATCTTATCAACTCCTGATCTCTCTACTCCAGAGGGGAAAGCACGTGTAGCGACTCATTTGGGGATCGTAAACCCAGTTGAGGAATGGAATCCAATCCAATACCAATATGTATTCAGACTTTGGATGAACCGAGCATATGCTTACTAAATCCTTAACAACAAAGAGGGAATCATGCCAGTTACTACCATTAAGTCTTTAGCGGAAGGGTATGCAGACATACAGTTGGAAGGCCGACGCCTAAGCCCCAGAGCCCAAGCGGTCCTTCGCAATCGCCATATCTATAACTTTGAAGCTGTCGGGTTCAATCTCAGCACGGTCGCTACCGTCGTTGCTGTTGCGCTCACTGTCTTCCTCTCGCCTCTCTTTGCCATTTTGGCCGTAGCGAGTTTCGTAGCTCGCCAAGCTTTCAAGGATGAAGTGGATCAGACGGGGATTCCATTCCTCGGAAAAGTCATTTCGCAACTGGGACCGGATCTCGATGACCCTATCCGGGAATTTTTTGTGAAAGCTACCTTAGGAGTGTCCAATGAAGAGTGGCACCCTGTTAGACATCAATTCCTATCTAGACTCTGGATGAGTCACATTCCTTCTTCCGATCCGATTGGCTCCCCGAATCCAAGGGTTTTATTCGGTTCCCTACAACCTTTCTTAGATCCTAACGGACCTTTTGGACTTCAAAGACAGGCTCTGGGAATGCCTGATTTCCTACAAGCATTCATGCAAGGTATGGCAATGCCTGCTGAGGCGCAAGCTCCCGAAGGCGTTAATCTTCCGCCGAATCTCGCTCAGCCCCCGGGGTTTCCTCCTGGTTTCCTACAATTCATGCAAGCTGCGGCAGGTCTTCCTGGGGCACAGCCTCTCGAAGGCGCTAATCTTCCGCCGGATCTCGTTGACCTCCTCAATGCTTTGCAAGCCAACGCCCAATAGTTAAGGAGCCTCTATGCCTATTCATTATACGTTAAACGAAGCGGCGACCTTGGTTGCCAACAAATGGGTGAGTTATCAGGAGCCACAGATCAATGGCGAGCGGAGAAGACAAATCGTCCCCATTGCGACCTACAATTTGTTGGCGACTGCTTTCAACGCTTCGACTGTGTTGATCATTGCGGCGGTTGTGAGCACTCTATTTTATGGCTTTGCGGCCAGCGTTGCTCTCGGCGCGATTGGCGTTTTTCTTCGGCTCACGGCAGAAAGAGGAATCAATCACTTTGCCCTGCCTCAGCAAGACGAAGATGTGGCGCAACAGATGACCCGGTTTTTTCGGACTACATTTGGAATGGATGAGATGGATGAGAAAGAAGCCCGGGCGAAGCAGATTTTTGTCCGTTTGGGAATTCCACGAATTGTCAACTGGAACGAAGATGAAGTCTACATCGGCCTTCCGTTGTGGAAGAACAGCGTGCCTATCCCCGTTTAACAGAAGAGCGGCCGTTCGGCCGCTCTCTATATTCAGGCTTTGATTTTGATGTCGACGCCGGCAGCGACGGGAAGCACTTTAAGCTTATCGATCGTGTCGAGAGTAGGGTCGAGAAGGTCGAGAACGCGGATGTGTGTTCTCATCTCAAACTGCTCGCGCGACTTTCTGTCGACGTGATGAGAGCGGAGAACCGTGTAGATCTCCCGCTTGGTGGGAAGGGGAATTGGCCCCACCACACGGGCGCCTGTCCGCTTCGCCGTTTCGACGATGTCTTGAACAGATCGGTCGAGCATCCGCTGATCAAAAGCTTTGAGGCGGATCCGTATTTTTTTTCTAGGTGATTTTGTTGCCATAATGATTTACTTCTTACAAATTTCTTCTTGGATTTTGGAGGGAACCCGCTCAAAATGGCTGGGTTCCATGGTATAGGTAGCGCGTCCAGAGGACATCGAACGGAGTTGGGTCGAATAACCGAACATCTCGCTCAATGGAACTTCTGAAGTGATATCGACGATCCCTTTGAGCGTCTCTTGCCCGAGGATTTTGCCGCGGCGCCGGTTGAGGTCGCCAATGACGTCGCCCATGTTGGCCTCGGGTGTCGTTACGACCACTTTCATGATCGGTTCGAGGAGGACCGCTTTCCCTTTACGGGCAGCGTCTTTCACGGCCATCGAGGCGCAAATCTTAAACGCCATCTCGTTCGAGTCCACTTCGTGGTAAGATCCATAGGTGATCGCCACTTTCATGTCGATGAGCGGATAGCCAGCGAGAACGCCGGTTTGGAGCCCCTCTTCGATCCCCTTGATACAAGGGTTGATGTACTCTTTCGGGATCACGCCGCCGACAACTTTGCTGACGACTTCGTTCCCTTTGCCCGGCTCATTCGGCTCAATCTCGAGACAAACGTGCGCGTATTGACCGCGTCCGCCCGACTGCTTGATATACTTCATTTCGCTGGTGGAAGGGGTCGTGATAGTCTCTTTGTAAGACACTTCGGGCTTGCCGACATTCGCCTCGACGGCGAACTCGCGGAACATCCGGTCGCGGAGGATCTCCAAGTGGAGCTCTCCCATTCCCATGA
>CAYNWC010000127.1:0-3671 GCA_964400805.1 uncultured bacterium
TTGGCGTCGATCCCCTCTCCGTTCTCGATCCCGCTTGCGCTTTGGAGATGATCCATACCTATTCGCTCATCCACGACGATCTCCCCTGCATGGACAACGATGACTTGCGCCGCGGCAAGCCCACTCTCCATAAAGTGTATGGGGAGGCGATGGCCCTTCTCGCGGGGGACTATCTCCTCACCTATGCCTTTGAGATCGTCGCGAATGCCTCCTCACTCGGCCGCGAGCAGCGGCTCCAAATGATCAAAACCATCGCGATGCGCTCCAGCGCCCCCGGCCTGATCGGAGGGCAAGCCATCGATATTGAATCCGAAGGCCAGGCGATCGACGAGGAAACTCTGCTCCAAATGCACTATGGAAAAACGGCAGCCCTGATCACCGCCTGCCTCGAATGCGGCATGCTGGCTGCCGGCGTTCCCCCTACGCCCCTCATTCAATCGATCGGCGCCGATCTCGGTCTGGCCTACCAATTTCAAGATGACCTGCTCGACGCCACCTCAACAACCGTCGTCCTCGGCAAACCGGCCCATTCCGATGCATCCAAGCAGAAGCCGACAGCAGTCTCCCTCTTTGGCGTCCCTGCGACCCAAGAAAAACTCCAAAACCTCGAGCGCTCCCTCTTTGAAAAACTCCTTCAACTGCCGCAAAAAGGAGGGACACTCGCCCTCCTCATCTCGCAAATCTTACAGAGAAAATCTTAAAACTCGATCGCGGCGAGACGCGCTTTGGCTTGCTGCGCAGTGATCCGTTGACAGAGCAACTCCCAGACAAGATGTTCTGGCCCATTTTTTTGAGCCGGCTCTTCAAATTCAACGGCCTTGGCGCCAAAAAATGGAGCAGAGGCAAAACGAGACTCTGCAGATGGTTCCCCTATCTTCACCAAAGCAAAAAGTAAACAGCCCAGACCCCACGAATCTAAGGCTTCTGTGGTCGCCTCCAGCGTCTTTTCTTTTCTGGTCTCTTTATCGGCAATCTCTTGGGCAATCGTGAATTCAGGAGAAGCGTACATGATTGTTGAGCGGTGCAGCTGTCTCTCTGCTAGATTCTCTTTCCGGCACATCGCCCCAAAATCGGCAATCTTAGACACGAGTTGCCCCTTAGCATCCCTGTCGAGAAGCACATTTGCCGCTTTCAAATCCCGATGCAGACAGCCCATTTCATGGATCAGCGCTACAGACTCGACCAATGAGATAAAGAGACTTTTTCTATCGGCCCGAGAGAGCTGATTGTTCATAATAAACAGGTTGGCCAAATTCCCTTCAGGGCAATACTCCGTAAAAAGGCGGTACTTGGTTTCGTATTCCTTGTTACGATAGCTCAAAACATCAACAAACTTTACAAAGCCAGGTTTATCTTGAAATTCTTTAAGAAAGGCTATTTCCTGCGATCCCATTCTCTCTGCTAAAGAAGCGCCAGAAGCAAGGAGATGATCTGTCCCGAGCTCCTGAGCCAAAGTGACCTCTTTGTGCACTCCCCGACCGATGAGCAGATCACCCTTCTTTTTCCGATTGAGATGGACGAAAACCTGACCTTGCGGCCCAAAATGGAATGACCTGTCCAGGTCCGATTTGTGGCGAGGCACATATACTTCAGCCGCTTTCTCTTTCTGGTTTTCTACATAGGAATGAAGATCTATGGTTTTTTGCAATACATTCTCGATCTTTCGGATCTCGAGCGCCAGGCCCTGAATCCGCTCCCATTCATGATCCAGAATGCAGAGAGAGCTCAAGCGGCGGCAACAGGACATTTTTGAAAGAGGCGCTTGTGTTTTTTTTCTAAACTCTTGAAATATGTGCAAAGCCGCCCCCAACTCGGCTTTTGAAAGGCTCCATCTACGCTCTTGAGCAAATCGGGACGCCCACCCCATCAGCTCATTAAATGAAATCCCTCCTCCCTGGCAACCAACCCACGGATGTCGATCGGTATTGACCTCGGCTCTCGGAAGAAAAGAGAGTACCCCTTCCCACGTATCAGGGCGCTGTGGCGGCAGATCTTCAAGGCGCATATAGGAACTAGACATGGGCAGAAAATTTACTGTTCACGATTCTTTTTTACAACAAAAAAAGAAACCCATAAAATTCAAATAGATGAGTGAAACGATTCTGGTTACCGGCGGCGCCGGCTATATCGGCAGCCACACATGTAAGGCCTTGGCAAAAGCGGGCTATCTCCCCGTTGTTTATGACAACCTCTCCACCGGTCATGCCTATGCCGTCAAATGGGGTCCTTTCGTCCATGGAGACCTCCAAGATCGCGCGAAATTGACCGAAACATTTCTCTCTTACCAACCGAAAGCGGTGATCCACTTCGCTGCAAATGCCATTGTCATGGAATCGATGGCCGACCCCGCAAAATACTACCTCAACAACGTAGGCAGCACGCTGGCGCTCTTAGAAGTGATGCGCGAGCAAGGGGTGAAGAGGCTTGTCTTTTCGAGCACCTGCGCCACATATGGCCATCCCCTTTCCTCCACGCCGCTGAGTGAAGAGCATCCGCAACACCCGATCAATCCCTACGGGCGATCCAAGCTCATGATCGAGCAGATCCTCGCCGATTTTGAGCGCGCCTATGGCTTGCAGCCGGCAATCCTTCGCTATTTCAATGCCGCAGGCGCCGATCTCGAGACGCAAATCGGAGAAAATCACACGCCCGAAACGCACCTCATTCCCACTCTCATTCAAGCCGCGTTGGGAACGGGAGGGGAAATCACCGTCTATGGAACCGACTTCGCATCGAAAGATGGGACTGCCGTTCGCGATTATATCCACGTTCAAGACCTGGCCGACGCTCATGTGGCCGCTCTCCAGAGCGAACCGGGGGCCTTCAACCTCGGTACTGGCACGGGCTATTCCGTCTTAGAAATCATCGATGCCGTCCAGAAATTCTGCGGCAAAACCCTGCCGGTTCGCCTCGAGAATCGGCGTCCTGGAGAACCTGGCATTCTGACCGCCGATCCGTCCCGAGCGCGTCAGCATCTCCATTGGACTCCCCGCGTCTCCGATCTTCCCACGCTCATTGAGTCGGCCTGGAAATGGCATCAGCTCCTCTTTGAAAATGCCCATCTGGTTCGCTCGGTTCTCAAATGCTAATCCTCGCCTTTCTCCTCGCTACCACGGCGCTCATCTTTCAAGGGATTTGGGTGCCTCGCCTCGCCATTTTGGCCTTTGCTCCCTGGATTGCCTACCTCCTCCTTCGCGCTAAGCCGAGTCGCATTCTCTGGCTCTCTGCTCTTGCGGGCTGCTTCGTCGATCTTCTCTCCGACGACCCCATCGGCCTCCACGCCTTGAACTACACGCTCGTAGCCGCCAGCCTCTTCCGCATCCGCAAGCACCTCTTGGCTGACCAACCCCTCCACCTCAGCCTCCTCACCGCCCTTGTCTCTTTCCTTTCTACCGCCTTGCAATGGCTCCTGCTCTTTCTCTTTGAGAGGAAGGTTCCCTTGGACAATCGGTGGATCTGGATCGATCTTTTCGGCATGCCCCTTCTCGACGCCCTCTACGCTTTTGTCTGGTTTGCCGCCCCTCTCGCCCTCTTCACCCAACTCCGCCGCCTTTGGCATGTCTACAAACTGAGAGACATTTAGGTATGACTGTACGAAACGAGACTCCATTGTCTAAATTTTTCAACCACCCGCGAACAGAGTTCGCTAGAGCCCACAGAGAACACAGAGG
>CAYNWC010000128.1:0-3643 GCA_964400805.1 uncultured bacterium
TCGTGGTATTTGGAGAGGCGCCGGAGGCCAAAATCGGAGCGAAATTCCTCCGGATTCCAAATGTTATTTTGCAAAAAGCGCTCGATCTCATGGGCGCTGAGAAGCCCGAAGAGATGATGGGTGCCTGATTCGTGAGGAATGGTCTGGATACATTTAGCGCAGAGATGAGGGCGCTTCTGCACCATCCATTCATAGGCCTTGTAAAACTCGGGGAATTGCCGCAATTCGGCTTCATCCCACGCGTCGCAGGCGAAGAACGGGATGATCCCGACGAGGGAGCGAATGGGGACCTCTTCCGTATGCCCATCGGGATAGCGGATGTGGCTGTAAAAAAAGCCATCTTTCTCATTCCACATATCGTAGGTGCGCCAATACCCCTTTCGCATGGCGGCCGTGACGTAGATGAAGTGCTGGAAGAATTTGATGCCGAGTCCTTCATAATTGGGATTCTTCTTGGCGAGTGTGAGGGCCATACGCATGAGATTGAGGCAGAGGAGAGAAATCCATCCGGCCCCGTCAGCCTGATCTACGAGATGACCCGCCGGCATTTTCTGCGAGCGGTCGGCAAAGCCGATGTTGTCCATCCCCAAAAATCCCCCTTCAAAGACGTTGTTCCCTAGGCTATCGACCCGATTGATCCACCAAGAAAAATTCAGGAGGAGTTTGTGGAAGCACTTTTCGAGAAAATCGTAATCTTCGCGCCCCTTTTTCCTCTTTTCATACTCGAAGAGCTTCAATACAGCCCACGCTTGAACGGGGGGATTCACATCGCTGAATTCCCATTCATAGGCGGGAATCGCTCCATTGGGATGCTGAAACTGATCGAAGAGGAGCATCCAGAGTTGATGCTTTGCGAAATCGATGTCGATGAGAGCCAGTGTGACAGAATGAAATGTGAGATCCCAAGCGGCAAACCAGGGAAATTCCCACTTATCGGGCATCGAAAAAACGCGATAGGAAATGATGTGGCGCCAGTGATAGTTGCGGATCCATTTATGCGCCTCGGGAGGCGGATCTTGCGGATTATCTCCAGCCAGCCACTGACTCACATCGTAGATATAGACTTGCTTGTTCCAGATCATCCCCGAAAGGGCTTGTCGCTGAATGGCCTTTTCCTCGACAGTCGCTTGCGCCGGGTGAACGTCCGCATAAAACCGATCGGCCTCTTTTTTCTGCGCCGCAATCACCGCTTCAACCTCCTTTAAAGCCCCTTTTCTCTTTTGATCGGTGAAGCGGAGAAGAACAACCGCGCTTTTGCCGGGCTGTACGGCGGGAAAGAAGTAGTGGAGGGCGGCTTTCGTCCCTGTCAAAGCGGGGTTGATGGCCCCTTTTTCTTTCTCGATCAAGTAGCGGTGGAACGCATCCTTCACAAAAGGCGTATCGTTGGGTTCATTCCAAAGCGCCATCCGATTGGTGTCATTGTTCGTGAAGAGGGGAATGCCCCCCGGCGAAGCGTAGAGATAGCGCGGCCCGAGGTGATAGTCGAAGAGGAGATACTTCGGGGAATTGAGCTTCCGATCATCGGCCATCAGGCAAAGATCGTCCCCTTGGACCACGCCGATCTCCGGTTCGGGAAGACGCGAGGCGCCCCAAGCCCACTGGTTGCGAAACCAAAGTTGGGGCAAAATATGGAGAGGCGCCGCCTTCGGACCCCGGTTGAAGGCCTCGATTTTGATGCAGAGATCTTCCGGATCGGCTTTGGCGTATTCGATGAAGATATCAAAATAGCAATTTTGGTCGAAAATGCCCGTGTCGACCAGCTCAAATTCCCTCTCTTTGGGCCCGCGCCGCTGATTTTCCTCGACGAGTTGATCATACGGATACGCCGCCTGCGGATATTTATAGAGATACTTCAGATAGCTATGGGTCGGCGTCGCATCGAGATAGTAGTAGATTTCTTTGACATCTTCTCCGTGATTGCCCTCGTAGCAATTGAGACCGAACATCCGCTCTTTCAAAATGGGATCGGCTCCATTCCAAAATGCGGGGGCCAAAAGGAGCACCTGAAAGCGATCCGAGAGGCCGGCGATCCCATCTTCGCATCTCCGATAGGCCCGTTTGCGCGCATCGTCGTGCGTGAAATAGTTCCACGCATCGCCATCGGCGCTATAATCTTCGCGCACGCTGCCCCAGCCCCTTTCGGATACATAGGGCCCCCACTTATCCCAAGAGTGGACTCCTAAAGCGACATCTTCTCTTCGCGTATTCATCGTCCTTCCGCGTAAAAGGCAGCCCCTTTCAGAGCCGCCTGGTCATTCAATACAATCCAAACCGGAATGGAGGCGAGCAAATCCTTAAACCGCCCTTTTTCAATAAAAGCAGCGTGAAACGCCCCTTCTTTGAACCTCTCCAACAACCGCGGGGCAATACCCCCTCCTATATACAACCCGCCCAAAGAGAGGAATTTCAACGCCAAATTCCCCGCCTCGGCTCCATACAGCGAAATAAACCAATCGACAGCCCTTGCGCAAGCGCGATCTTTCTGCTGCACGCCCCACGCGGAGATGATGCGACTCGGATCTCCCTTTTTGATCTCGGCTTGCAACGCGCTGGAGGCTGTTTCTCGCCCGGTGTCGACCAGAAATTGGAAGATCGCCAAGAGCCCTGGACCCGAAATCACCCTTTCATAGGAGACGTGGCTGAAAGTTTTCTGCAAATAGCGGAGCAATTCGATCTCTTCTTCAGTTCGCGGAGCGAAATCGGCGTGCCCTCCCTCACAAGCGAACGGGCGATGGACTTTCCCATCCCAAATCAGACCCGCTTCTCCCAGCCCGGTACCCGCCGCAATCAGCGCCTGATTGCCCAACTGCGCCGCACCTCGATGGAGTGGATAGAGCTCATCGGGACTTAAGCTTTGCAGCCCCCAGGCATTCGCCTCGAGGTCATTCAATAGAAAAACCGAACGAATTCCCAGCGCTTGGCTTAAGTGCGCCGCATCGATCACCCAGGGCAAATTCGTCGCCTTGCAGATTCCATTTCGAATAGGCCCCGCGATGCCAAAGCACGCTTTGTCAACCCGTCGCGTCCCCAAAAATTCCCGAACGATTTGCTCCAGATTGGGATAGAGGGGACTGCCAAAGATCCGCTCCTCTTTCAGCGCCCCCTGCTCGAAAAAAGCCAAACGGCTATGCGTGCCCCCAATGTCTCCCGCTAGAATCATTTCTTCCTGTTAGCAGAATATTTCTTTTTGCGGTATAAAAGGGGGTTTATTCTAGGAGGAATTATGAGCCAACAACCCGATAGCGGAAAAAAAAAGGCCCTTGAACTGGCCATTTCGCACATTCAGAAGCAATTTGGAGAAGGGGCGATCATGGCCCTGGGAAAACACTCTGCCGCTCACGGCATGAGCGTGATTAAAACAGGGGCGATCTCCCTCGATCTCGCCCTCGGCATCGGCGGTATCCCCCGCGGCCGGATTGTAGAGATTTTCGGCCCCGAGTCATCCGGCAAATCGACCCTCGCCACCCATATCGTCGCCAACGCCCAGAAAAACGGCGGACTCGCCGCCTATATCGACGCAGAGCATGCCCTTGATCCAGGCTATGCGGCCAAAATCGGCGTCAATATCGACGAGCTGATGATCTCGCAACCCGACAACGGAGAAGAGGCGCTCAACATCGCCGAGATGCTCGCCCGCTCCAAT
>CAYNWC010000129.1:0-3634 GCA_964400805.1 uncultured bacterium
ACTGACGGCTCTCCACGCGCCTCTCCGGATCGCGCCTACGGAAGCCTACTATCGCTCCTACTACTACCAAGTCGATAGCCTCTCCGCAGCCTCTCATTACACGCTAAAAACGATCGGCTAAAAGGGAGAGCGCCCTCTATCCGATCCGTTTTCCGCTGAGGGAGACGCCGCGGTTCCTCCTTATTGGCCCAAAGCCGATCGGCGCCCCGATGGGCAGTTGGTCGATCCGGTCAAAGGGGCCTATCGCGAACTCGAGGCGCTCGGATTGACCTATCAAGACTATGAGGTCAGTGGAGCGCTGCTGCGCCTCAATCGGGTCGGAGGCGGCGTGATCTCCCAAATGTCCTATCTCCTCTCCTATCCGGAGAAAAGCCCCTCTTTTTCCTCTTTGCTGATCGAGTCGCGTCCTGTCTCCGGCCCCGACGTGCCGATCTTTCTTCCCAAGAGCTACCTCGACTGCGGCGTTCAAATCGGCGATGGGGGCGCTTTGAGCTATACAGCAGCTACCGTGGCCTCATCGCAAGAACAGAGGATCCCTGTCCGGGTGACCGGTTTCTATGATCCCGGCCTTGTTGCGCTCGGGAGTAAATGCGTCATCGTCCCCTCTGCCGTGACCCGGACGATCCATACGGCAACTCAAACGTTTTCCCCCGATGGGACGCCGACTAACGGGATCTTCGTCTGGCTCGACGATCTCTCTGCCGTCGATGCGCTGAAAGAGACGATCGAGCGCCGTTTTGTCGAGGCGGGCATTGCCCCTTATTGGAAAGTCGATACCTATCGGAACTTTGAGTTTGCCAAAGATTTCCTCTTGCAATTTCAGAGCGATCGGACCCTCTTGCTCCTCATCGCTGCGATCATTCTGATCGTCGCCTGCTGCAACATCATCTCCTTGCTGGTTCTCCTCGTGAACGACAAAAAAAGGGAGATCGCGATTCTCCAGTCGATGGGCGCTTCATTCAAGAGCATTGCGGCCATTTTTGGGATCTGCGGCGTGGCCATGGGGACGCTCAGCTGCCTCCTCGGCAGCGCTCTCGCCCTCTTTACCCTCAAACATCTGCAGCATCTCGTCGCCTTTCTCAGCGCTATCCAGGGCCATAACGCGTTCAATCCCGCCTTCTTTGGCCAAACGCTTCCCAATCAACTCAGCACAGAAGCGCTCCTCTTTGTCCTCATCGCCACTCCCCTTCTCTCCTTAGCCGCCGGCCTCATCCCCGCGATCAAAGCAAGTCGTATTCGCCCCTCATCTGTCCTGAGGTCTGAATGATCCTCCGGGCCCAAAACTTGATGAAAAGTTACCCAAAAGTCAAAGTACTCTCGGGGATTTCCCTCTCTCTCTCTGCGGGAGAGTCGCTCGCCATCTGTGGCCGCTCGGGCGAGGGGAAAACCACTCTCCTCCACATCCTCGGCACTCTGGAAGAGGCCGATGGCGGTGAAATCGAAATCGCCGGCCAAAAGCTCACTCGCTCCAACGCCCCATTCCTTCGCAATCGGAAAATCGGCTTTGTCTTTCAAGCCTACAATCTTCTCGAGGATTTTACCACGCTCGAAAACGTCCTCATGCCCGCTCGCATTGCGCGCCAACCGATCGATCGGGAGTGGGGAATGGAACTCCTCGGACGGGTCGGCCTTACAGAGAGGGCCCACTTTCCTGCGAAACACCTTTCCGGGGGAGAGAAGCAGCGCGCCGCTATCGCCCGCGCGCTCTGCAATCATCCCGATCTCATTCTCGCTGACGAGCCGTCGGGCAACCTCGATCGCGCCAATGCGAAGAAGATGGGGGAGATGCTGATCGCTCTCGTCAAGGAGCAGAAAAAAGGGCTCATCCTCGTCACGCACGATCCCGAGTTGGCGGCCCTTTGCGACCGCAAAGCAACCCTCAGCGGCGGTTTGCTGCAAAAGTAACAACCACCCGCGAACAGAGTTCGCTAGAGATCACAGAGCTCACAGAGGCGAGGGAAGCCCTCGCGCTCCCAAATAAGAATAAGATATTCTGTTTTTTCTTCTCTGTGAGCTCTGTGATCTCTAGCAAACCTTGTTTGCGGGTGGTAAAAATATTTTCCCGATAGCGGAGAAAAGCTCTCTTCTGCTACTAATATTCCGAACGGAGCGTGCTATGCAAATTTTAATGGTGGGAACGGGATATGTCGGCTTGGTAACAGGAGCCTGTTTCGCCGAAATGGGCCACACCGTGACTTGTCTCGATATCGACGCGCAAAAAATCGCTAAGCTCGAAGCGGGAGTGATCCCAATTTACGAACCGGGCCTGGAAGAGATCGTCAAACGCAATGTCAAACAACGCCGCCTCTTCTTCACGACCGATTATGCCAAAAGCGTCGCCTCCGCCTCCGTCTGCTTCATCGCAGTGCCAACCCCCTCTCGCAGCGACGGCTCTTGCGATACGAGCTACGTAGAAACCGCAGCAGGCCAAATCGCGGCCCATATGACCGATTACAAAGTGCTCGTCAATAAATCGACCGTTCCTGTGGGAACCGCCCATCGGATCTCAGCCCAGCTTCGCAAAGCAAATCCGGGCCTTTCCTTCGACATCGTCTCCAACCCCGAATTCTTGAAGGAGGGAGCGGCGGTGCAAGATTGTCTTAAACCCGATCGGATCATCATCGGTTCTGACCACGCTAAACCTGCGGAGATCTTGAAGGAGATCTATTCCGCCTTTACCCTGAGTCATGGTCGGATTCTCCTGATGGATACTCTTTCCGCCGAGATGACGAAATATGCGGCCAACGCGATGCTCGCCACCCGCATTTCCTTCATGAACGAGATCGCCGCTGTCTGCAAACAGGTGGGGGCGAACATCAACGAAGTGCGCAGAGGAATCGGCTCCGATTCGCGCATTGGATATAGCTTTCTCTATGCGGGGATCGGCTACGGCGGTTCTTGCTTTCCCAAAGATATTCGCGCTCTCATAGCCGTCGCCCAGAGCGTCGGTGTGGATCCCCTGCTCATGCAAGCGACCGAAGAGGTGAATGAGCGGCAGAAAAAAACTCTGAGTCAAACGATGGCCCGCTACTTTTCTGAGAAAGGGGGGATCAAAGGAAAAACCATTGCGATCTGGGGCCTTTCATTCAAGCCCGATACGGACGATATGCGCGAAGCTCCCTCTCTCTCCTTGATCGAAGATCTAATCCAACAGGGAGCCGTCTTGCGCCTCTTTGATCCCATTGCCATCCCGAATGCCCGCAAGTATCTCGAAGGGCTTCCCAATATCCATTGGTGCAACGATGAAGTTGACGCTGCTCAAGGCGCCGATGCCATCGCTCTAGTCACTGAATGGAAGCAATTTCGCCTCGTCGACTTTCATCCCATCAAACAAACGATGCGCGGCTCCGCCTTCTTCGACGGGCGCAATCAATACAAACCCCTCGATATGAGAAATAAAGGATTCGATTATATCTCTATCGGCATGCCAGACCACGTTCATGATCGAAAAAATTGAAGCGCGCCTGCGCGAACTAATCCCCTCTCGCGACGAAACGATTTTCGAAGCAGCGCGCTACTCCCTTCTCTCTTCCGGCAAGCGGCTCCGTCCTCTGCTCACCCTCACAACAGCCGCTACCTTTGGCGTCGATCCCCTCTCCGTTCTCGATCCCGCTTGCGCTTTGGAGATGATCCA
>CAYNWC010000130.1:0-3593 GCA_964400805.1 uncultured bacterium
GAATAGACTGTGGAGGATGGAAAGAGTTCTGTTGATGAGTTAATTGTTGCCATTTTTCCCTCTGTTTTTATTATTGATTGGAGGAGCATACTTCTAATGGCTCTTTTTTTGGAAGTCCGGTTTATTTACATAAGAGAAAGCGCTCTGCCCTGCAGGAAAGAGGAGAGGGCTCTACGCTTCGGCAATCCTACATTGCGGGTGTTGATCGGTTAAAAGCTCTTGAACGAATTCTGGGTTTACCCGATGTCTTTCTTCGAAGGCGTCCGGCGTTCTGAGTTCCATTCCGCAAAGATCATTTGCGAATGCCCAATGGGAATCAGGCTCTGCATAGCGTTTAAAAATAGTTACTACTTCTGTTGGCAATGGGTGTTGTTGAATCAGAGCTATCTGGTCTTCTTCTGAGTGATCTGCTAGAAAAGCCTGGAGGAGCCATATTATGGACTGATGAGTTCGGTGCTGTAGCGAAAAGGCAACACCGGGGCGGTTATCGAGAGTTTTAAACCTCATCAAAGGGTGACTCATATCTGCTGGTTGTAACCAATCGATGTAGTCTTGGTCTTTGTTCAACTCTAATACAGGAAGATTTGCAATAGGTCGGTTGCACTGGCGGAATATCTGTCTAATTTCGGAAGAATAGTCACGTTCTATCATATATTGATGCAGTCGATTCGCGGCTTCCTGCCGTTCTCCTATCAATACAGCGTTGTCTCGCCAAGCCTTGCAAACGAGTGCGGTAGCTAACATCGCTCTATCTTCTATCTCTCCTCGGAAAGAAAGAGTTCCACCCAGAAACTCAAAGACGCGACTCATGGGGTCATCGGGGAACTCTTCAAAAAATGAAAATCCTGATTTATTGCTTGTAACGGTCTGTGTTGACACTCTTTTAACTCTATCGTTCTTAGGTAGTCCTAATCCCGCTGTGGAGCGCGATCTCGTGCCACGCTTTGACGAACGTATCGAGGTCCTCGCGGGTGTGAGCTGCTGAAATCTGCACGCGGATCTCATCGCGTCCCTTGGTAACGACCGGATAATTGATATTCGTCACTAAAATGCCCCGTTCAAAGAGCCCTTCTTTGAAGGCGCCTGTTTTGACCGCATCTCCGAGCAGGAGGGGTTGGATCGGGTGGATGGAGGGCGCAGCGAAGGCGGCGCCGATTTTTTCCATCTCCTTTTGGAAATATTCCCGATTATGGACAAGCTGTCCGAGGAGCTGATGTCCTGCACTTGTCTGGATCAGTTTAAGGGCGGCCAAAGCTGCACCCGCTGTGCCGGGAGAGATCGAATTGGAATAGATGTAGGTGGCGGCAGATTCGC
Organism: uncultured bacterium; assembly: GCA_964400805.1. Classification (GTDB taxonomy): domain Bacteria; phylum Chlamydiota; class Chlamydiia; order Chlamydiales; family SM23-39; genus REEB52. The sequence goes on from CAYNWC010000130.1 coordinate 1,315, forward strand.
GCAGATAATCGATAATGGGTTGATCGGCGGTGACATAACCTCCGTCGGCGCCGAAGGCTTTGCCGAGAGTGCCGATGAGCAGATCAGCCTTGGCTTGGGACGCCTCTTCGACGCCGCGCCCTGCCTTGCCAAACGCGCCAACCCCATGGGCGTCGTCGACGACGAGCCAGATCCCTTCGGCGAAGTGAGATTCATGAGCGTCGATCACTTGGCGCATCTTCTTGAGGTCTTGCGCCTCTCCGAGCATGGAGAAGATCCCGTCGGTGACGACGACGACGCGTTGGAAGGCGCCTCTTTTTTCAGTGAGGATCCGGTCGAGATCGGCGAGGTCGAGATGGTTGAAGACGGCGCGCTGCTCTTTGGGGAGGTTGGCGACGCGGATGCCGTCGATGATGCTACGGTGGTTGAGGGCGTCGGAGATGACGAGCGTCTGGCCGCCTACGAGGGAGTCGGCCGCTTGCCCTTTAATGAGGCAGAAGAGGACAGCGAGATTGGTGGCGAAAGCGCTGGAGAAGACGATGGCGTCGTCGCGGCCGTGGAAGGCGGCAATTTCTTTTTCGAGGTCGCGATGGACTTTGAGGGTGCCGGAGATGAAGCGGACGGCGCCCGGCCCTGTGCCGAAGGCCTCGGAGGCGGCGTGCTCGGCGGCTTTGAGCTGGGGGTGAAAGCGGAGGCCGAGATAGTCGTTGGAGTTGAAGATGCGGTAGGGTTTGCCGTCGATGAGAGCCTGTGGAGAAGGGTCTTTGGTAAAGCCGTCGATCACCTTTTCGAAGCGCTTGGCGGTCTTGGCGCGGCCAATGCGGGCGAGCTCCTGCTGGAGCGTTTCAATGAACTTCTTTCTCATGGATCTTCCTCTCGATTTCTCGGTACATCACTTCGGTCAATTTCTTGAGGGCAAAAGAGGGGGACCAACCCCAGTCTTGGCGCGCTGCGGAGTCGTCGATGGTGCGGGGCCACGATTCGGCGATCTGCTGCCGGTGATCGGGGCGATAATCGCAGGTGAAGAGGGGATTGTGCCGCTGGATCTCGGCGACGAGCTCTTCGGGGGCGAATTCGATGGCTGAGAAATTGTAACTGGTGCGGATGGAGATGTTTTCTTTCGGGGCTTCCATGAGATCGATGGTCCCTTGGATCGCATCGTCGATGAACATCATGGGGAGGACAGTGCCCCGATCGATGTAGGAGGTGTAATGGTTGTGTTGGACGGCGCCATAGAAGATGTGGATGGCATACTCAGTGGTCCCATCGCCGGGGGCTCCCTTGTGGCCGAGGAGGCCGGGGTAGCGGAGGCTCCGGACATCGACCCCAAAGCGGGTGAAGAAGTATTGGCAGAGCAGCTCACCGGCGACCTTGTTGACTCCATACATGGTGGTCGGTTCGAGGATGGTTCGCTGGGGGACGTGCTCTTTGGGGGTCGTAGGGCCAAAGGCGGCGATGGAACTGGGCCAAAAGAGTTTTAGATGATGCTTGGCGGCTGCCTGTAAGACATGGCGTAGGCCATTGACGTTGATGTCCCAGGCGAGCTCGGGGTTCTTCTCTCCCTGCGCAGAGAGGAAGCCGGCGAGGTGGTAAACTTCGGTGATCTGATGCTTTTCAACGAGGCCTTCGAGGAGCGCGGCATCGCGGATATCGCCCACTTCGGCAATATGAGGGGCTCCATGCCGGTCCAAGCCGATTACATTCTTGAGGCCTACTTTCTCCTGCAAGGCGGGGATCAAAGCAGAACCCACGAGGCCGGAGGCCCCTGTTACTAGAATTTTTCTTTTCATCGCATTCCTGTTGAATCTATGGAAACAGAAAGCTTAGAGGGTTTTTCCTTTTTCCGTCTAATCCTAATATTAAAGGAATCCCTTGGTGAATTTGTGGCGGACTTTGCGGCGGAGGGCGATCTTGGCGGTGCGGCCATAGGCCACTTCATGGAGGTTCTCGATGGCGATAAAGGCGCTGGGGTCCTCTCGGAGGACGATCTCTTTGAGCTCCGCGAGGTCGAGGCGCTCGACGATGATGAAGAGGATGTCCCGGTCCTCGCCTGAATAGCCCCCCTTGCCCTTGATGAAGGTGAGTCCAAGGCCTAGCTCGTGCGTGATGATCTTGCTCAACTTGTCGGGCTTGGAGCACATGATGAGGACTGATTTCAACTCCTCGAGGCCGGCGATCACGATATCCATCATCTTGAAGGCGACGATGTAGGTCATCAGGGAGCGCAGAGCGATGTGCCAGTCGGTGAAGATCCATCCGTAGGCCGCGAAGATAAAAATGTTGATGACGAAGATCACCTG
>CAYNWC010000131.1:0-3592 GCA_964400805.1 uncultured bacterium
GGCCCCCATCTACCTCACCAACCCCCGCGTCCCTGACAAAACCTACACTTACTACGGCACCGTCCCGCCCATCCGCGATCCCCAATCGGGGCTCATCCTCTACTCCGGCATCGAAGCGGTCAACAAGGCCCTCCTCTTCTGGCGCAGCCTCCTCCAGTGGATTGGCGGCATGGGAATCGTCGTGATTTTTCTCTCTGTCCTTCCCGCCCTTGGCGTCGGCGGCAAATTCCTCTACCAAATGGAAGCGACTGGCCCCATCAAAGATGAAATCACTCCCCGCGTCCGCGAGACGGCCGCTCAGCTCTGGAAGCTCTATCTCTTCTTCACCCTCTTAGAGGTCGCCCTTCTCGTCTGGACCACTCCCAACATGACCTTTTTCGAAGCCCTCTGCACCTCCCTCTCCACCGTTTCGACCGGCGGCTTTTCCGTGCGCAACGACAGCATCGCCAGCTTTCATAACGCCTCTACCGAAGGGATCATCATCGCCTTTATGATCCTCGGGAGCATCAACTTCTCCCTCTTTTTTCACATCCTTCGCTTTAAGTTCTTCCGCATCTATGTCCCCGACTTTTTTCTCTTTCTCGGCACCGCGGCCCTCGGATGTCTCATCGTCTCCTCCTTCCTCATTCCCGAATTCGGCGTTGGGCAAGCCTTCCGCCTCGGCAGTTTCCAAGCCCTCTCCATGCAAACCACTACCGGCTTCTACACCGCCAACTACGACCTTTGGCCCTTTGCCCCGCAGATGTTCATGCTCATCCTCATGTTCATCGGCGGCATGTCGGGCTCTACAGCCGGCGGGATCAAGACCTCCCGCTTTTACATCGCCTACAAAATCCTTCTCCACCGTCTCGAATCGCTCTTCCGACCCGACAGCGTCCGCAAACTTCACATCGGCAAAAATGAGGTCGACGACAAAAACGCCCTCACCGTTCTCGCCTTCTTTTGCATCGTCGCCTTCTTCACCATCCTCGGCACCATCTCCCTCGTTCTCGACGGCGTCGATCCCGAAACCTCCCTCGGCCTCATCGCCTGCTTCCTCAACAACGTCGGCAGCGCCTTCCGCGCCGCCGGCCCCACCGAATCGCTCTCCTTCCTCTCCCCCCTCTCCAAATTCCTCGCCACCTTTTGGATGCTCCTCGGCCGCCTCGAATTCTTCGCCGTCCTCCTCCTCTTCCTCCCTTCTTTTTGGAAAAACCATTGATCCATTTTCGTTAGACCTGGTAATCTCCCTCGCCTTTCAAGGAGTTTTATATGACATCTTTAGCAGTGCAAAAAAACCCGTTAGACGTTCATCTTTATATTGAAGAGGACGTAGATCTCAAGCACGCTTGCTTTGATCAAACTAAATTGAATGAGAGTTTAGAAAAACCATCCCTTGTGCTTCGCGTCAAAGAAAACGCAACGGCTGCAATGGTCAAAGATCAACTCTTTCGCCAACTCGGAGTTTCTCCCAACCATCTTTCGCTTTCTGTAACCCACCGCTTACGACAGATATCTCAGGACGCCGATACAGGGATGATCTCTCAAAATTTTTACGACTCATCATACAAATTACAAGATTCAGTCCCCATCTGGCTGTCGATGATATCTGACCTAGATCAACAGTTTTGGAGCGACAATTTTTTCGTAATTGAAACGCACAGTCCTAAATCTCTCTGTGTAAGCATCACGAAGTGCAGCGACTCCAAACACTGCCCTCCACTTAAAGAGTGAGTTTATCCAGCAACGCCTTTCCCTCCTCCCAATTTCCCAATTGGGAGTCGGCGTTGATGTGTCCTTTCGGGCCGATATTGACCAACTCACTGCCCCAGTGATCGGCAAGATGATTTCCCGTTTGCAATGAGAGATAAGGGTCGTTCGAGCTCACCACCAGAATCGTTTTAAAGGGCAATTTCTCCAAGGGAAGCGCCTCGAATCCCTGCATCGTGAACTGCTCGAACGCCTCTGCCATAGGATCTGGGGGAGCCACCAATAAAGCCCCCTGAATTTTATCGATCCATTGGCTCTGCTGATGCGCCCATTGGATGACAGCCGCGCAGCCCAAGCCATGGGCTGCTAGAACAATTGAGCCAGGCGTTGCCGCAATCGTCCGCTCTAATTTCTGAATCCATTCGTCACAATGAGCATCTTCCCATCGATCTTGCACCACGCGAACCGCGCTTGAAAACTGCTTTTCCCACAGACTCTGCCAATGGCCAGGCCCAGCATCCCGAAAGCCCGGAACCAGCATCAAAGTCAGCACCGCATTTCCAATCGCCATTTGCACCGCTCATTTTTTTCTCTTTCGTATATAATCATGCCCACACCCAAATGTAAAGCGGCTTTACATGAAGTTCTTCCTCTATCTTCTACTCGAAGGAGCCTCTCTCGAAGAGGTCCAACAAGAACTCGAGCGCAAGGGACTCCAGGCCCCCTTTGTGATCGAGGATGATGCCACCGGAGAAATATGGATTGGGGGCCATGGCAAAAAGGCGATTTCCATCCCGCAAGCCCTCCTCGTCGAAGAGAAAGAGGCCTCCATTGACTGGAACGAGCAGTGGACCCTCTTTGCCGAGAATTTCACCGAAGGCAAAGCGCACATTCGACTCGGCAACCAAACGCTCCTTCTTACGCCAGGCCCTGGTTTTGGAGATCTCTCCCACCCGACGACTCATTTAATGATTGAGATGATGAAGCCTTTGGTAGCAGGGGAATCGGTGATCGACATCGGCACGGGAAGCGGCATCCTCGCTCTTTCAGCCCTTCTCCTAGGGGCCCACTCTGCCCTTGGCATCGACATCGACCCCGCGGCCCTCCGTCACGCCAAAGAAAACGCAACGATCAACAGCCTGAAAGCCCGCTTTTCCAAGACACTGCCCCAAAAGCTATCCGAGGGAAATCTCTTTCTCATGAACATGATCTTGCCAGAGCAGCGGGAGTTTAAGCCCGATCGTTTGAATCGCTTTGCAAAACTGTGGATTGTCTCAGGGATTTTAAAGAGCCAGAGAGAGGTCTATCTGGCTCAAGCAAAACAGTGGGGATGGGAAGAGGTCTCCGAACATCAAAGATCCGAGTGGATCGGATGGGTTTTTAAACCAAAGCCTATTTCATCCAATAATACTTAATCTGGATGTACATCCTTTTCCGATTTTCTTACTTCAAATTCTAAACCTTTACTTGTTATCACTTCGATTTGACGGGATCCGTCGCTCAATGTGTGACTTGTTTGTGGGTTTTTGCTCACAGTGATGAACCGACCCCATAATAATCCCTCATCTCGCGTCCAGAGATAGGTGTCATAATTGCTCTCGCAAATCTTTATTAGATGGACCACTGAGTGATCTTTATGCCCTATGTATAATGTATTTTCTTCATATTTAAATTCTAAACCGTTTGAAGCAGCCGCATTCATCGGCAAACTCGCAGAAACAGGCGCAGCCATAAAATCTCCTTCTCGTTTTTTAGAGAGGAAGGGGATTTCTCCCCTTCTATACCGCTCGTGATTCAAGAATCGGTTCTGGCTGCGTCGGACAGCCACTGAATTTGAGGCCCGCCTGTATCGATCAACTTATTCAAGTTGATCTGCTTCGGCGCCGGCTTCGCCTGGCTCAAA
>CAYNWC010000132.1:0-3445 GCA_964400805.1 uncultured bacterium
ATTCATGATCGCGCCGAGATAGTCGGAGGGAGCCATGATGTGCACCTTGACCCAAGGTTCCTCGACAAAATCGATGTGGGTCGGATCAGGGGAGTGGGCGGGATTGTCGATTTTGAGTGTTTCGCCATTGTTGAGCGTGAACCGGTAAATGACGCTGGGCGCTGTAGTGATGATCGCGAGGTCGAATTCGCGGGTCAGCCGCTCAAAGACGATTTCGAGGTGGAGCAGACCGAGGAAGCCGCAGCGGAACCCGAAGCCGAGGGCGAGGCTGCTCTCTTGCTCGACGTGGAGCGCGGAGTCATTGAGCTGGAGTTTGAGAAGGCAATCGCGCACCTGCTCGAAATCGGAGGAATCGACGGGGTAGATCCCTGCGAAAACGACCGGGGCGATGAGTTTGAAGCCAGGCAAGGGGGCAGAGGCGGGGAATTTGTGAAGGGTCACTGTGTCGCCGATTTTGACATCGGCGGTATTCTTGATGTTGGCGACAAAGAAGCCCACTTCGCCGGGGCGCAAAATCTCCACCACTTGCTCGTTCGGAGCAAAGATGCCCACATCGTTGATCTCAAAGGTCTTTTGGTTCGCCATGAAGCGGATGAGCGATTTTTTCGTCATCTCGCCGCTGAAAATCCGCACATAAACCAGGACGCCTCGATAGGGGTCGTAGTGAGAATCGAAGACGAGGGCGCGCAGGAGATTGTCGGGAGGTTCTTTAGGGCAGGGAATAGCGGTGAGAATGCGCTCGAGAACGGCTTCAATGCCAAGCCCCGTCTTTGCTGAGATGAGCAGGGCATTGGATGCGTCGATCCCGATCACCTCTTCGATTTGTCGCTTTGCCCCGTCGGGATCGGCTGAAGGGAGATCGATTTTATTGATCACGGGAAGAATTTCGAGATTGCGATCGACCGCGAGATGCACATTGGCCAGGGTTTGCGCCTGCACCCCTTGAACCGCATCGACGACCAAAAGCGCTCCCTCGCAGGCGGAGAGAGAGCGGGACACTTCATAGGCAAAGTCCACATGGCCTGGCGTATCGATCAGATTGATCTGATACACATGGCCATCTTCCGCTTGATAATTCATCGTGACGGGGCGCGCCTTAATCGTGATCCCCCTTTCTCGCTCTAGCTCCATATTGTCGAGAAACTGCGCCTGCATCTCCCGCTTTTCTACCGTATGCGTCAGCTCGAGAAGGCGGTCGGCCAGCGTCGATTTACCGTGGTCGATGTGGGCGATGATGGAGAAGTTGCGGATCAGCTTGCGATCGTAGCGAAACATATCGGTCTAATCTAAACGAAAAAAGAGATGTTTGCAAGAGCCTTCATAGTCTTTTCTTGTGAAAAATTGACAATTCGTTTAAAAGATCTTTACTCAATATTTTTTTATGAATGTAAATCCAATTACCCCATTGAGGGAAAAACGGCCTGGCGAGGAGGGGGGACAAGTGCGCAACCCCATTGACTCCAAGGTACGGGGCCTTGTGCTCGAGCGGATCAGCCAGGCGCGTGGGGGGCTGCTCCCGGCGGCGATGGCCCCGCAGATTCTGCTCGATCTGCTCCCCGCCTTGGAATCCCTTCATATGGAGCATCGCCCCCGGACGAAACAGAAAATGAGGAAGGTTCCCTTGTTGCGCGGCATCCCAATTGGCCTCTTATCTTCTGACTCTGAAGGGTGGGTCAATGCGTTGATGCAGTTTATTCTGTTTATTCCGGGCTTTACCGACCTCTTTTTTTTCGCGCCGCGCAGTTTCTATTCCTTTCGGGAGTTTATCGATCAGTATCAGAGCGATCAGCAGCAGAATAAGAATCCCTCTTCGGCGAATGGGATTGCGCTCTTTCGTTTTCTCACCTTTCGGGTTCCCGATCTGGGGTTGCATGAAGTATTTCAGTTTCTCCTCCGCGCGCTCCATGCGAAGTGGATCATTCATCCCCACCTAAAAGGTGCGTTACAAACGGATTTTCCGACGGATCTTTTTGTGATTGCGAATGGGATGAAGTGGCAGCTGTTTCCGGAGCCCAAGCTTTTTTGTTATGATCTCGATGCGTTTATCGAGCTGCGTCCCGATGGGCCGTCGGTCAATTTCATTGCCTATGTGAAGGTGCAAGGGGCGTGGTATCAGTGCGATGATGAGCAGATCACGCTGCTTCGCTCCAACTGCCTCCAGGCGCCTCTCTATCGGAGCGTCCTTTCCCACTATCGCCGCCTCACCTTCGGAAAAGAATAAATTTTTCAACCACCCGCGAACTTTGTTCGCGGGTGGTAAAATATTTTCCTTTAAACCAAAAAGGCTCGGGTTTTCTCGAGCCTTTCGCGCACAGTCCTGCCAATAACCTACGGCCAGAACTTCTTCAGGACACCAATACCAGGATTGGCATAGTCGAATTCGTGGTCGTCGTTGATCTCCACGCCGTAAGAAGGGTGGAAGCCCCCAAGAAGCAGGGGATAATTCTGATTGTCATATTCCACAGTTTCGGCACAACGGCTATACGTCCTTCGTTTTTCTGCACCAGTAACACTAGTGCCGAGATGGTATTCGCCGTTTACTACTTTACGTGGCAAAATGACGGTAGCCATATCAATTACAGAGGGCTTTTCTTCGTAACCGGCTCCTGTCTTGGCATTTAAAGCTTTGAGAAATTGTTGCTGGGCTTCCCATGTTTGGTTTCTGGCTACAACATCTTTTCTCATGACCAGCAAACAGGCGGCCCCTGCTTCTTTATTTCTATGTTGTTCGAGGGCTTTAGGCTCAGATACAAATTCCAACCCCAATAGATTTAAAGTATGAAGACTGCGTGCGTGGACAGTGTTATCTTGAATACTTCTATAGGTTTGAAACCCCAAAACGGGAGGTAAGTGTGTTTCCGATACAAGTCTGGGGTTTTGCACCTTTTCGAAAACATCCACAGGATCTGGGCCGTTCCAAAACGCGTTAAACTCTTCTCCAAATGGAATGTCAGGGCTTACATCAATTTTAAAATGTTCTTTCCACTCTGCTGCACCGAATGGATTGTTCTTGCTGGTCACATACTCTGCAACGATTCCAGCGACACCTTTCACTGGTAACAAGTCTGCTGAACTTATCAACTCGATGAGAGGGGCGCGATCCCGCAAAAAAGAGCCAGTATAGGCAAAAGAGGACGTGGGAGCTAAAGAGGCCATATTATTTTCCTTTTTCTAAACTAAAAAGGCCCGGGTTTCCCCGAGCCTTTTGCGCAAAGTCCTTTTAATCTACGGCCGGAACTTCTTCATGGCCACAACGCCATGAGCGTGGTCGGCGACGATATAGCCGCTGTTGATCTCCACTTTGGAAGAAGTGGTGAAGCCCCCAAGATACAAGGGATACTCCGAAGCGCACTCTTTCATCGTTTCGGCACCACGACTATACGTCCATTGTCCCTCTGCACCAGTATCATCTCCGAGATGGCGTTCACCATCTACTATTTTAGAG
>CAYNWC010000133.1:0-1305 GCA_964400805.1 uncultured bacterium
GGACTTTCTACTTCGGTAAACGGGCGTGAATGGGATCCTAATTCCACGAGAGAAACTCCGTTTTAGACCAACATCAACGATCAAACAATGGAACGATAAAACGATGGGTTAATAAATTCTAACTTACTATCGTTCAAATCGTTGTATCGTTACATCGTTACTTTTTGACTGAGAGGCAGAACGGTGAATGTGAGGGGGGTATGCAACACACCCTATTATGACCGAAACCAGGCCATAGCCTCGCGAACGTATTCTCGAGGGAAAATCAGAGTCACTTCATCAAATATGAAGGGATTCTCTTTCACAAATTCCTCAAGGGCGTCCTTGACTACTCGAACCGCGATGGCTGGAGAGGCCGCTTTGATCACTGGCACAGCGACCGTTTGAGCAAGACAGCTGGTTTTCACCGCTTTGAACAGCTCTATATAAGTCTTTTTCAGTCGTTGCTCTAGATCGTCGTCAGAAGACAGGAGATCCACCGCTATAGAACGTCCCTCGTAGCGTATTAATGGATTTTGCCCACTCATATCGATGACCGCAGCGCTATTCCCCAAGGGACCGCCTTCGAACACCCCTTTGCAGACAACTCCACCGATAGGCGGAAATACAAAGCATTGAAGGGGGTCTATCGCTACAGAACTCCATCGCTTTCCTTGTATTGACCAACACCGCTGAATTTTAGCTTGGAGGGCGGGGGGCACATTCGCTTCCTTTTGGAGCTGCCGGGCTACGGTCGCTAAATGGGTCGCACTATAGAGCCCTAGCCACCGCAAAATCTGCTGCACCCAACCCAGGCAACCAGTAAAGCGGGTGACCGACCATCCCTTATTCTGGTCGTAGCTGAGATAGATCTTGTGGGACTTGCCGAGTTGTCCATACTCAGGACCTAAAAGATCCCGATGACTTGTTAGCGCTTGTTGAAGAGTTATTTGTACCATTATCCCCCCATAAAATTAAGGAGCTATCAAAGGTACCATCCTCTTTTATTTCCAGGAATACTAAACCATAAAACATTAATTATAAATAAGTTACATACACAAACCAGCAATCTATACGAAAGATTGCTAAAAATGTTGAGGTAGGCTATAGTGGTGTGATATAATGTGAAGCAAAACCTATGAAAAGTCCCTCTTTAAAAAAGATCCTTCCTCCGAAAAAACTCCCCAAAACCGACCGGGAACAGGCGGTCTTATTGGGATTGATCGAGCTGTTTCTGAAAACAGGCAAACCGATCGGCTCCCACACGCTGCAGGAGAATGGATTCGACTCGCTGAGCTCAGCGACGATCCGAAACTACTTTGGCAA
>CAYNWC010000133.1:1315-2730 GCA_964400805.1 uncultured bacterium
CAGAGAAAGCCTTTCGGCTCTATGTCGATGTCTACCAACATGGCGGAGTGATCGAAAAGGCACAGGAAGAGGTCCTCGAAGAGATGTTGCAAAAAGAGACGCGGGAGATCGCAACGCTGCTGCATCGCGCGGCGGATGCGCTCAGCGAACTGACGAAGTGCGCGGTGTTTGTTTCTGCGCCTCGGTTCGACCAGGACTTCATCCAAGACATTCGACTGATCCAGCTCGATTCAGAAAAAATTCTCTCGGTGCTGATCACCGACTTTGGCCTAATTCGAACAGAGACGGTCTATCTGGAACGGGAAATGGACACGCTGTTTCTCCGAACGGCGGAAGAGTATTTCCGCTGGCGGATGAACAAAGGGGAAAAACCCCTCTTTAGACAGGAAGCCGAGGCGAAAATGGCGCAGCGGATCTACAACGAGGTCATGGTGCGACACGTGGTGGGCTACGCGAACTTCCCCGAAGAGGATATTTTCCGCACCGGGCTTTCGAAATTGTTGGCCTATCCAGAATTTAACGACGCGGCGGCGCTCGCTCATAGCCTGTCGCTGCTCGAAGACCCGAATCAGATGCGGGCGCTGCTGCGCGAGTGTGCCAAGCAGAACGAAATGATGGTCTGGATCGGCGATGAACTCCATCCTTTCGTGCCTAAAGATGCCGAGTGCACCGTGCTGGCAATCCCCTATCGGATCAACCAGACGATCGCAGGAGCCATCGCCCTGTTAGGGCCGATGCGACTCCCCTATCGGAACCTCTTTGGTCTGATGCAATTATTTAGCGAGCGGATCAGCCGCGCGCTCACCGACAGTGTATACAAATATAAAATCACCTTTAGACACCCAACTGGGTCTAAACAAATCGAGGCAAAATGACAGAAGAGATCCAAGAAGAGAATTGGAAAGACAAGTATCTCCGCGCGCTGGCCGAACAAGAGAATATGCGCAAGCGGATCCAAAAGGAAAAGCAGGAGATGGTCTCCTTCGGGATTGAGAATTCGATCGTCGAATTCATCCCTGCGATCGACAATTTTGAAAACGCCCTTCGCTTCATTGAAAATGCGACTGGAGAGGTGAAAAATTGGGCCATTGGCTTTGAGATGATCCTCTCTCAATTTAAAGAGGTGCTCCACAATCACGGCATTGTCTCCTTCCATTCGGAGGGAAACATGTTCGACCCGCAGTTCCATGAAGCGGTTGAGATCGTCGAGACGACGGAGCATCCGGATGGCCTGATCATCCATGAATTTACCAAAGGATACAAAAGCGCCACCCGCACGATCCGCCCTGCGCGCGTGAAGGTCGCCAAGCATCCACAAACCATCGCTGCAGATGCAGCTGAAGAAGAATCATTAAAACAAAGAGAGTCCGTATGACACAAAAAAAACGAATCATCGGTATCGACCTCGGTACGAC
>CAYNWC010000133.1:2740-3420 GCA_964400805.1 uncultured bacterium
CAACTCCTGCGTAGCGATTATGGAAGGTGGATCTACTGTGGTGATTACGAACGCGGAAGGCGCGCGAACAACGCCCTCTGTCGTCGCCTATAAAGGCACTGAGCGTCTCGTCGGTATTCCTGCGAAGCGCCAAGCCGTGACCAACCCCGACAAGACGCTCTTCTCTACGAAGCGCTTCATCGGGCGCAAAGCCAGCGAAGTCCAATCGGAAGCAGCCACCGTTCCCTATAAAGTGACGAAAAACGCCAACGGGGACGCCGTCTTTGAAGTAGACGGTAAAGTGATCACTCCCGAAGAGGCCGCCGCACATATCCTCACCAAGATGAAAGAGACGGCCGAGAGCTATCTCGGAGAAAAAGTGACCGAAGCGGTCATCACCGTTCCCGCTTACTTCAACGACTCGCAGAGACAGTCGACCAAGGATGCAGGCCGGATTGCCGGACTCGATGTGAAGAGAATCATTCCCGAGCCTACTGCAGCAGCCCTTGCCTATGGTCTTGACAAGCAGCAAACCGACAAGAAAATCGTCGTTTACGACCTCGGCGGCGGTACATTTGACGTGTCGGTCCTCGAGATCGGCGACGGCGTCTTCGAAGTATTGGCCACTAATGGAGATACTCACTTAGGCGGCGACGACTTCGACAACGTGATCATCCATTGGATGCTCGACGAATTTAAGA
>CAYNWC010000134.1:0-3419 GCA_964400805.1 uncultured bacterium
CAAAATGGACGATTGCCAATTTTTTTTGAATGAGTTATTTTTTAAGCGTGCGCATTGCTCCCTTCGTATCAGAAAAACAACTCCGGCGAATAGAGAAAATCCCCCTCCCCGCTCCCCCGCCATCTCTCTGTATGCGAGTGACATGCTGCGCTGTGAGCGTCATTGCAAAAGTGGGGGGCTGCTTCGTAGGAACCTTCCTTCTCTCTGCCTTCCTGACGGTCACTACCCGCGCTATGCTTCACTCGGACTCTCTCTTCCCAATCCCCTTATTCGATCATCGCTTGGGCGAGATGACAGGTCCTCCCGAGTTCCCGATGAGTCTTTTCAGGTAGGGAATCAGAGCAAAGCTGAGGAGCGCTAAGACGAGAGAAATGCTTCCATAAATAACAAAGGCATGGGCGTAAACTGCTAACGAGGCCGCTTCCGTCATGTCTTTCGGCACGTCGGAAAGGGTTGCGAGACCACCCCCAATCGCAAAAGCCGCTGCTTGCGTGAGGAACCAGACTCCCATCATCATACCGACGAGATGCTTGGGCGAAAGGCGGGTCACCATGGCCAGGCCAATGGGCGAGAGGAGCAGCTCGCCAACAGTTTGGATAAAGTAGCTGAGAACTAACCACCAGGGAGAGGCCTCGCCGTCGACATTGAAGGCGGTGACTCCCCAGGCAAGGGTTAAGAATCCCAAGGCCATGAAGAGAACGCCGAGACTGAACTTGAGAGGGGTGGAAGGGTTCTTGCCCTGCCGCTCTAAGCGGAGCCAGAGCCAACTGAGAAACGGGCTCAAGATAAAGATGAAGAAGGGATTGAAAAACTGGGTGAATTCCGCATTGATGGTAAATCCGAGAAATTCCTTCGACATATTCCGATCGGCAAAGAGCATGAGGGAAGTGAATGTCTGATTGTAAATGGCCCAGAAACCGACAGAGATGAAAATGAGGATCAAGAAAGCGATCATCTTGCGCCGCTGCTCGTGCATCTCCTTGAAGAGGAAGAAGAGAATCGCTCCGATAATTCCTAATGAGGCGATGATAAGAATGAGGTTGGCCTCTTTGGGATGAATCAGAAGAAGGTGGAGAACACCGATCGCGACAAAAATACAGACGAGCAAAAAGGTGTAGAATCCCCATTTCACCGCAGTGCCTCGGTGCAAGGGACTGCCGCTCGGCACGCCGCCTGCATCGCCCAAACGCCTTTGCCCCGTTAAGAACGTGATCAGAGAGAGGATCATGCCTACAGAAGCGACAAGGAAGCCCGAACCATAGGTGTAGGCCGCAACCAAGACGCCTGCGAAGAGAGGAGGAATGAGGGCGCCGAGGTTGATCCCCATGTAAAAGAGAGTGAATCCTCCATCGCGCCGCGGATCGTCAGCCGTGTAGAGATCGCCGACTAGACCGGAAACATTCGGCTTAAAAAAGCCGTTCGCAATGACGACGACGCTAAGGCCGAGAAAGAGGGACCTCTCATTGGGGATCGACATCAAGGCATAGCCGATGATGAACAGAATCGCTCCTAAAAGAATCGCCTGACGAAACCCAATGAACCGATCGGCCAGATAGCCCCCGATCACCGGCATCAAGTAGAGCAGCGAGCTAAAAGCCCCGTAGAGCAAGTAGGCCGACTTATCGCTATAATTGAGCCCCTTGCTGAGGTAGAGGACCAAAATGGTCGACACCATGTAAAAGCCAAACCGCTCCCACAGCTCGGTGAAAAACAGCAGATAAAGACCCTTCGGTTGCCCTCGAGCGCGATGCATAGACATACTCCTTTTCGCCAACCTACAATAAAAAATTTGAATCGTCAACAAAAGCAGAGCAAGTTACTCATAATGAAATAGATATAAATAATTTCTTTTTAAGATCCGAGTCCGTATACTAAGGCCGTGAAGAAAAGCACCACTAAACTCTACAATTGGGCCCTTTTAAAGGCCTCTTCGACACGGGCTCCCCTTTGGTTGGCCCTCCTCTTCGCTCTAGAGCTTTTCCTCTTGATTCCGCTCGATGCCGTTTTGATGTTCTTTTGCCTGCAGAAAAGGAGCAATATTCTCCTTTACATCATGATCGCGACCCTGGCTTCGACCCTCAGTGGACTGGTGGGCTATCTGTTTGGCCATTTTCTCTGGGACCTTATCGGCGGGTGGGTGGTTCCCCATCTCATCTCAACCTCCACATTTGCCCGCTTTTCGGCCCATTTTCAGCTCTACGAGACGGGAGCTGTTTTCCTCGGAGGCCTCCTCCCCTTTCCCCTCAAGGCGCTTAGCCTCGTCGCCGGCGTCTTCCATCTCGGCATCCTTCCCTTCATCACCTACCTCGCTGCCGCCCGCCTGCTCCGCTTTGCGCTGATCGGCTGCACGATGGCCCTTTGGGGAGAGAGGGTGAAGCTCTTTGTCGATCGCCACTTCCACCGCATTTTCATGGTCCTCGGCGCCAAGATCGCCGCCGCCCTCCTCTTCTTCTGGGTCCTCGCCCGTTAAGAGATTGTTTTTAGCTAATGCTTATTGACTAAATTTGATCAATGCGCAATGATTAAAAATAAAGTATACATATGGACCCTCGGTTTTTAGCGCATAACTACCACTTGGTGGACCCAGCTCAGTTTGATATGCTGGACCCCCATCTTTTACAGCTTAAGAGACAAGTTTACGTTTTCCGCTCGCCCCTCATCGATCGTCTACCAACCGAAACCCCGGGGATTTATCTGCTGTCAGGAGGCCGTCAAATCGGGAAGACCACTCTTTTAAAGCAATGGATGCTGCATCTCCTCCGCGAGAATATCGATCCAGAGGCGATCGCTTTTCTTTCGGGTGAATTGATCGACGATCATCATATGCTGCTGCACCTCTTACAGCAGCAACTGAACAGTATGCCTAAGAGGTTGCTGAAGTATCTGATCCTCGACGAAGTTTCATACATTAAAGACTGGGACAAGGGGATCAAATTCGCAGCGGACAGCGGCCTTTTAGAAGATACCATCTTGGTCGTTACCGGCTCTGATATTATTTTTATCCAAGAAGCCCGCTCCCGCTTTCCGGGCCGTAGAGGTAAAGCTTCCGTTCAGGATTTTCATCTTTTCCCTCTCTCTTTCCGCGAATTTGTCCAATTGAAAAAGCCAAAAGGCTCCCCAGGAATCGATGACCTTTATTCTGAATTTCGGCAGTATTTAATTCACGGCGGATACATGACAGCAATCAATGATTATGCAAAAGAGGGCAAAATTTTAGAATCTACTTTGATCACTTATTCTGATTGGATCCGCGGAGATATATTAAAACGAGGTAAGCAGGAAACCTATCTAAGGGAAATTCTTGGAGGGATCATCAAACGTTATGGAAGTCAAATAACCTGGAATACACTATCCAAAGACCTCAGCATTGATCATCCCAATACTGTGGCCGAATACGTCCAACTGTTAGAATCGATGGA
>CAYNWC010000135.1:0-3381 GCA_964400805.1 uncultured bacterium
CGCGCCCTTGGCAGGTGCCGGTCAGAACCATCCCCATCTCATAAAGCCACTCGAAGATCGTCGCCTTGAGAAGCGCTTTTTCGGGTTCGCCATAAACGGGGAGAGTGTATTTCCAC
The DNA here is from genome assembly GCA_964400805.1 of uncultured bacterium. Taxonomy (GTDB): domain Bacteria; phylum Chlamydiota; class Chlamydiia; order Chlamydiales; family SM23-39; genus REEB52. The sequence continues at coordinate 117 of CAYNWC010000135.1, forward strand.
TGCTTGCCCAATCGCTTGAGCATGACGACTGATTGTTCGTTTAGAGGGACGAGCACCCCTTTTAAAAAGTCGTCGAAGAAGACCCATTGACCGTGAAGGACCCGTTTGATCGATTTTTCCGCTTCGCGGATATAGCGGTCTCCTGCAGGAAGGCTGAGGATCCGATTGTGGGGATGGCGATAGAGATAGAGGGCGCGGTTTTCCAAAGAGAGGTCGAGCCAGCTATCGCCCTCCTCGAGAGTGCGGAGCTTGCCGTTTTCGTATTCGGCTAACTTGACGAGGCAGAGCTTCTCGACAAGGGGAGAGGAGTCGATGGCGAGGGGTTTTTTCTTGGCTTTGAGCAAGAGATCGCTCATCGCCTCAATAAAGGCAAAATCGCTCCCCTGCTTGCGCTCGATGGCCCCTTGGATGGGAGGCGCTTCGGTCGCTTTCACAAAGCGAAGGTATTCGTGCCATTCATGGAAGGGGACGAGTGACTCGAGCCAATGATCATCCTCTTTCTCGTAACAGAGGCAGCAGACAAAGTTGAATTCGAGGATGAGGAGCATCTCCTCAAAATCGCGCCGCTTTAAGTTGTATTTGGAGATGAGGTCGCTGGAGGAGACTTTGAAGTCGGGCGCTTGAAACACCTCCTGCATGATCGCATTGAGGATCGGGTCGCCCAAGTTGAGTTCTGAGAGGTAGCGCTGATAGATATGGGGCGTGAAAAGGTACTTTTCGACGAGCGACTCGAAGATGTTGTTCGAAGCGCGGGGAATCGAATACCAGGTGGGGAGGAGTTGGATGGGAACTTTGCGTAAAAGCCCCTGTAAAAACTCCATATCGAGCTTGAAATGGGGATCAAAGCGGGCAATTTGAAATTCGAAGTACTTTCGCTTATCCTTGTCGACAAAGATCGCATCGTCTTGGAGAGAGACGAGACCGGTGGCCGAGAACTTTTTTAAGGAAGCGCCGAGATCGGCTTCGCTCCACCCTTTCGTGCGGGCCAGTTTCTTGAGGGAGATTTTCAGAGGGCTAAAGACGATCTCTTCTAACACCTCTACATCAAAGGTGGAGAAGTCGGACATCAAGATCCGATTCTCGATGTCCTGCTGGAAGGGATAATCGGCCAGGTTGACCTTGTTTTTGCGAGCAGGACTCAATTCGAGCATGAGCCTATCCGCAAAGTAGAGTGTTAGGGATTTGAGAAGATTTTCGAGACCCAGTGCAGCGTGGAGCGCGAAGCCAACTTGAATAAGTTGGCGAGGGCGAACGCTGAGGGGACCCGAAAAACGTTTCGTTTTTTGGGGCGCTGGGGCCGAAAAGCTTCCGAAGACCGACGCTATAATTTGCGGATAGGCTCATAGTACCCAAGAATATAGCTCATTGAGTAGATTGCCGCAAGTGCTCTCTCAGGCGAGAAAAATAGTCGAGTCGCTTTTTCATCTCCCGCTCAAAACCCCTTTCGACCGGTTTATAAAAGGAGTGGCGGCCGAGCTTTTCTGGAAAATAGTCTTGTCCCGAAAAACCATAGGGGGTGTCGGGATCATATTGGTACCCTTGGCCGTAGCCGAGGCCCTTCATCAACGAAGTGGGGGCATTGAGGATCTCTTTGGGGGGATCGAGATGGCCCGAATCGGCAGCCACTTTGCGCGCCTCTTCATAGGCGACGTATGCGGCGTTGCTTTTAGGGGCCAGGGCTAGGTAGAGGACCACTTGCGCTAAGGCCAATTCCCCTTCGGGGGAGCCGAGCATTTTGTAGATGTTCCAGCCGTGGACGGCGAGGTTGAGCGCCTCGGGGTCGGCAAGGCCGATATCTTCCGAGGCCATCCGGATCAACCGGCGACCCAGAAAGAGGGGATCTTCGCCTCCCGCGAGCATCCGCGCGAACCAATAGAGAGCGGCGTCAGGATCGCTGCCCCGGACGGCCTTGTGGAGGGCGGAGATGAGGTTGTAATGCCCTTCTTGGTGTTTATCGTAGAGGGGTGGCTTTTTGTGCAGAGGGAGCCCCTGCTTGAGATTCTCGATCAGGTTGAGCAGATGGCGCCCGTCGCCTTGCGATTGGTGGATTAGCGACTGGCGCACCTCCTCGGATAAGGAAAGAGGCCCCTCCAGCGCTTCATACCTTTGGATGATCTGATCCAAAGAGGCGGGGTTGAGCGGCTCGAGTTGCAAAACCCGTAAACGGGATAAGAGCGCGTTGTTGAGCGCAAACGAGGGATTTTCCGTCGTAGCCCCGACCAAGATTAAACTGCCATCTTCTAGGAAGGGGAGAAAGATGTCTTGCTGCGCCCGGTTGAACCGGTGGATCTCGTCGACAAAGAGGAGCGTTTGGCGGTGGAAAAGAGGGTTTTCCTGTCCCTCTTTCAAGATCTTTTTCAGGTCTGTCGTACTATTGAATACGGCGCTCAGGTTGAGGAACGGGAGCTGAAAGCTTTGGGCGTAGAGACGAGCCACAGTCGTTTTGCCGCAGCCAGGCGGACCGTATAAAAGAAGAGATAGGGGGCTTCCATTCTGGATCAATTGATCGACATAGCGGACCAGTGTTTCTTGGCCGAACACTTCGGAGAGTTTTTTTGGCCGAATTTTTTCTGAAAGAGGGATCATAATCGACAGAATACGGGAAATTTCTGTTTTCATCATTTCTTTTTATAATCAATTGTATTACAACATGTTATGAAATATTAACTTTTACAAATAACTCATCTTAAACTAGTTAAATATATAGGCCTGTTTTCTCTCTATTTTTCACTCATTTTGCAAAAATTTTTATTTCGTAAAAATTGATCTCAGAAATGGTTCTGAGGGCAATTTTAATTACAACAATTGATCTAGAAAGTAAAGATAAATTCATAAGATGTTTGTAATTATTACTAAAAAATTGTATACTTAAGTTTGTAAGGATGATTGGAGCGCGGGGGATTCTCCGCCGAAAATAAGAACGTCTTATTTGAAATAGGCTCCGGTCACTTATGATTAAGGAGGAAATTTATTATGGTTAAACGCAGAAAAAGAGCTAAAGCTAAAAAAGCTCATAGCAAGAAAAAACATCGCAAAGCGCATCGCAAGACCAAGACTAAGTCTCGGCGCAAAACCCACCGCAAAGCTCGCAAGAGCAAAGCTAGAAAAGCCACAAAACGGAAGACTCGCCGTTCTCGCAGACGCCGCAAGTCTCCTGCTGTAGCTTCTATCATGGCTGCTCAAGAGTAGTCTTAAGCGACTCATTCTTCGATTTTTAGATCGAGCCAGGCCTCAAGGCCGGCTCGATTTTTTTATTTAAACTCCC
>CAYNWC010000136.1:0-3374 GCA_964400805.1 uncultured bacterium
TATAGACCAGCCGCTATTCCTCCAGAGGATCCCTCTCGGTATATTCAACCACCTCCAATTTTCCTTCCCTCTCCACTAAAGCCCCCATCGATGGATAGAGACCGGAGCGCTCGATGCACTGCACGACGACATCGGCTTTTCTCTCGCGCGCGTAGCCGATCAACGCGGGATCAAAGGGGAGGGAAAGGGGATTATCCACATAGCTCACCGAGACAAGATCGATGCCCCGTTTGGCGAACAGATCGGCTAAACCCGCTTTGACAAAAGAGCGAAAGACACTCCCGTTTCCATTCGGCGCCAGTTGATTTATCGGTCGCTTTTCCTCATCGAGCAACGGATGCATTTCCTGCTGAAAAAAATGGATCTCGCGGCCGAAAAACGCATTCCGCTCAAAATAAGCCACTGTCTCTCTGCAATTGAGCGGCGAGGTCATGATAGCCAGCGGCAGATCGCGCGGCTCTTTTTCACAAATCCGCTGAAAGAGCGTCTTCTCCTGAATCGCAAATAGCCCTTTCGGCCCCTGAAGGCCCAACCGCGTCCCTTGTCCTCCCGCGAGGATAATGGCAACTGTATTGACCACCGGTTTCGGCACAACCTCACTGGCCAATGCACAGCTCTGGAGCGGTTGACTCGGGAACACCTTTTCCAAGACCCGATCGACCGTCACCGCGGAAAGATCTTTGTTTCCCCCAACCAACGGAAAATGGGTCAGTTGCGGATTGGGCGAAGAGACTCCCTGTTTTAAAATCCCCTGATTCGGATCGGCCCAGAGAGTCACCAACTTCAGAGGAAACGAGGCGTCGAGATAGTAAGTCATCGCCGTAATCCCCGAGTCGGGAAGGACGAGCGCACAGCATCGATTCTTAATGATCGACAGGAGTTCGAAGAGATTCGTCTTCCCTCGCAAATCGATCACATTCTTCTGCGCAAATTGCGGTTCAGTGCCGTAGCCAAAGAGCAATACAGGGCGCGGGCTCAAGCGCCCCACCAATTCCTGCCACCTCTCCAAAGGCCAATTGCGCCAAAGTCCATGCGTCGTCTCTGTCGTCAACTGGATCCCAATGCACTTTTCCGGCAAATGGAATCGCTCATAAAGTCCCTCATAATGGGGATTCCATTTTAGCCGGGGCACCACTTTGCCAATCTGCCACTGGAGCCAATCGGTCGGACTCGGTTTCTCTATGACCAGATCGAATTCTTTCGGATCGATCACATCGCCAATGGCGGCCGTCTCTCCCCGTTTCCAATGGGGCGCAATGATCGTTTTCACCCCTTCCAGCATGGCAAAACCCTCGCCCAGATTGTGGCGCGTCACAAAGGTGATCTCCGCATCGGGAATGATTTCCCGAATGCGCTCGACCATCGCATAAAGGCCCAAGGCGATATCTCCCAGCCCCCGGTTCCAGCCCAGCAAAATCCGCTTCCCGCCCCTACGAGCTGTCCGCTTCAACATCCAATCGAGAGGATTGGGGAAAAATTTGCGCGCCAACGTTCTAAACATAAGTCAAGACCCGCCGCAGTACTTCTTCGACGTCGATCTGCTTCATGCAGCGAAAATCAATCGGGCAAACCCGCTTCAAGCAAGGAGAACAGGAGACCTTTTTCTGGATCACGTTTTCTCCCTGTCCATAGGGCCCTGTAACAGCTGCATCGGTTGAGCCAAAGAGAGCCACCAGCGGCGTGCCAAACGCAGCGCCAATGTGCATAGGACCGCTGTCATTGGTCACCAGCACGGTGCAATCTTTGATCAGGCAGGCCAGCTCGCGCAAGCTCGTCACTCCCGCCAGATCGATCACCTTCTCCGGCAATCCTTGGCAAATCTCCTTCACCAGCGAAACCGTCATTCCATCGCCAAAGAAGACCACATACGCATCTGTCTCCAAGAGTAAACGCATCGCTAGAGCCCGAAATCGTTCCGGCGGCCAACACTTGGCCGAGCCATACGCAGCGCCCGGGTTGATGCCAATGAGCTTTTTCCCCTTCACATATCCCCGTTGATACAGCAGCTGTTTCGATTCTTCCACTTCTTGATCTTTGACATAGAGGCGCGGAGAGGTGTTGGAAAGGGGAACGCCAAGCGGCTCTAAAAGGCGTTTATAGAAGAGCACCATGTGCTCTTTCGATTGGGGAAAGGGGATCGGATCTGTGAGCAGCCATCTCCGGAAGTGAGCCGCGTAACCGATCCGCCGCTTCACCCTCCCCTGCCAAAACCACCACGCCGACGAAAACGAATTCGTCAACAGAACGCCCGCATCGTATTGCCCTGCTTCGATTTTCGCGATGATATTGCGCAAATCATCGCGGCGCAAAAAATCGTTCGTCGGTCTTGTGAAACAGAATAGCTCATCGATCGCCCCATCTTCTTTGAGCAAATCGCACAGTGGCCTGCGGCACATCGCGGTGATCGACGCGTGTGGAAACGCCTTGCGCAAATCGGTCAACACAGGCGTTGCCATGATCAAATCGCCAATCCAATTGGGCATTCGAACAAGGATATTTTGCGGAGTCCCCATACCCCGCTCATCATACGCTTTACAATCTTTTCCAACAAAGATAGGATCGTATTATGGTAAGCAAAAATATCATTCTCGGCATCGATCCGGGAACGAGAATCACCGGTTACGGCGTGATCGACGATCATTCTTTGCCCCTCGACTTTGGTTGCATCCGTCCACCTCCGAAGCTTTCGCTTGCCGAGCGATATAAAATCCTCTTCGACAGTGTCGAAGCGCTCATCGAAAGACATCAGCCCACCGCCGTCGCTGTCGAGTCGCAATTCGTCCTCAAAAACGCGCAGAGCGCCATCAAACTCGGCATGGCTAAGGGGATGGTTTACCTCGCTGCCGCACGCCGCGGCATTCCCGTCTATGAATTCGCCCCAAAGAAAGCCAAATTGGCCGTTGTGGGCCATGGCGGCGCAAGCAAATACCAAGTTCAAAAAATGATTCAGGCGCTCCTGCGCCTACCCCACCTTCCTGAACCCGAAGACGCCGCCGATGCACTCGCCCTCGCCATCTGCTGCGCCCATCACATGAGGTCCCCATGTATGAATCGATGAAAGGCATCCTTGTCGACAAAACCCCCCTCAAAGCGGTCGTTGAGACCGGCGGCATCAGCTACCGCCTCACCATTCCTTTGAGCACCTATACCCGCCTCCCCGCCCTTGAAAAACCGATCCACCTCTTCCTCTCCCAAGTCGTCCGCGAAGACTCTCACACTCTCTATGCCTTTCTCCTCAAAGAAGAGAGGGACCTATTTGAAATTTTAATCACCCTTTCGGGCATTGGGCCTAAAGCCGGCCTTGCGATCATCGGGCACGTGGAGCTCGGCGCCTTTCAGCGCCCCATCGCCGCCGCCGACGTCCGGCTCCTCAG
>CAYNWC010000137.1:0-3351 GCA_964400805.1 uncultured bacterium
GACAGCAGGGGCGTCGACCCCAGAAGCGATCGTCCAGGCGTGCATTCGCCGCTTGAGGGAATTGGGCCTACAAAGCGTCGAAGAAGTAGTCTTTACTGAAGAAGATGTCTTTTTTCAATTGCCAAAACAGGTGCTTGTCTAATACCTTGCAGGTATGAGTGAGCCCGGTAAGCGCGTTGTCCATTTAGAAAAGCAGAGCCTGAAACGGGTCCTCGGCGCCTGGGAATTATTTGCCGTTGCCTATGGAGATGTCGGCTCGTCGATCTACTATTCTTTAGGAATGACGGCTCTCTACGCATTGGGAGCCACGCCATTGGCTCTGGCAATTGCGGGCTTCGTTTTCATCTGCACGGCACTGACCTATGCCGAGATGTCCTCTACGTTTCCAGAACCGGGAGGATCAGCGACCTTTTCCCGCTATGCGTTCAACGATCTGATCTCATTCATCGCTGGCTGGGGCCTACTCCTCGATTATATCGTGACGATTGCGATCGGCGCCTTTGCGATCCCCCCTTACTTGAAATACCTCATTCCCTATACCGATACGGTATTTGTCCAGATCGTGGGGACGGTGGGGATCATTATTTTCCTCTACATCCTGAACGTGATCGGGGTGAAGTATTCAGGAAAGTTCAACCTGATCTTGGCCATTATCACCATTATCTCCCAGGCCTTTCTCATCGGCGTGGCCGCGATCCTTTTGCTCAATTTACCTTTCGTGTGGAGTCACTTGCGTCTCAATGTGGCTGGCGCTGACTGGTCTCCCAATACGTGGGATTTTCTGAAGGGGACGGCGATGGCGATGGTCGCCTATACCGGAATCGAGTCGATCGCTCAGCTCGCCGCGGAGACGCGCAAGCCCGCTCTCGCCATTCCCCGTTCAATCAAAATGACGATGTTCACCATCGTCTTGCTCTATTTGGGGATCTCTGTCGTCGGACTCTCCGTAGTCAGTCCCCAAGAACTTGGCACGACCTATATCAATGAACCGATCGAGGGGATCATCGCCCATCTCCCTTTCGGGGGAAAATGGCTCTCTTCCTGGTTTGGCCTCATCGCTGCTTTGATCCTTCTCATCTCTTCAAATGCAGGCCTCATCGGCTGTTCACGCCTCATCTTTTCGATGGGCGAATACTACCAAGTGCCCCACTTTTTCTATCGTCTCCATTCCCGCTTCCGAACGCCCCATATTTCTCTCGCTGTGTTTGCGGCTCTCGCTTGCGTCATTGTCGTTGCCAGCCGGGGCAAACTTGCCTTTATGGCCGACCTCTATAACTTCGGCGCGCAGATCGCCTTCTTCGCGGCCCATATGTCGCTCCTCGTCTTGCGCTGGAAAAAACCGACGCTGCAACGCCCCTACCGCGCCCCCTTCAACATCCCCCTCGGCAAGAATCGCTCTTGGCCCCTGACGGCTCTCCTCGGCGCCATCGCGACCTTCTCTGTCTGGCTGATCGTCATCATCACCAAGCCAGAAGGGCGCAACCTCGGCCTCATCTGGCTCGCTTTAGGGACCCTCATGTACTTCTTCTATCGGCGCAAAAAACAACTCACGGTCACCGGGCAGCTTTCGATCGAGAGCATCAAGATCCCCGAATACCATCCAATGCACCTCAAACACATCTTGGTCCATGCGCGCACGACGGGCAATACCGATGCGATCCAAACCGCTTGCCAGTTGGCGCAGAGTTTCCACGCAAAAATCACCGCAGTTCATGTGATCGAGATTCCCGCCTCTTTGCCGATGCACGTTCCAATGCTCAAGCGGGAAGAGCAAGCCGAAGCCGCGCTGAAACGGGCCGAGGCGGTGGCCCGCGAATACAACCTCTCCATCGATCTCAAACTCATCCGCGCGCGCACTGTAGATGGAGCGCTGTTGGATCTCATCGCAGATGGGGAATATGATATGATCATTATCGGAACGCGCAAAAAAGAACTCCAAGGACAAGTCGAAAAACTCTTAAAAGAAGCGCCGTGTCGCGTTTTGTATTGTAAGTCTTAACATTCTTCTTGAAAGATAACCTCGTTTTAAATTAAAATCCCTTCTCATTCCAAAGAAAAAGGAGGGAATCTATGGCTTTTGTGGTAGGAGGTTTCGGTGGGTTGCAACCCAGTCACGCTTTTAATAATACAATGGTAAAGGGTTCATCCCCACGGCCGACGGCTGCGGCGTTACAGGATCGTGCTAGTTTAATTCGCATCGCGAGTCAAGTCGATTTACACGAGGAACTGCCGGAGTTCAATCTAAACTCTGCACCCGTAGTGAAAACAAATGACAGCGCTTTAAACGTGCTGCCAAGTAGAGGCGCCGCAAAGGGAAGCGACAGTCCGCCTGGTACACCGTCTTTTCGAACATTTCCAGCAGTTACGAGAAATGAATGGGAAAGGGTAAAGCAGTCTTATGTGACTCTGACTCCCTCGCAAGAGAAACCGCCCATTGGCCCAACCAATGAACAAGAGTCAGAAATGAGTCCACAGGAATTTGCAACAATTTGCGAAGGATTAAAACAACGGGCAGAACAAAGAGCACTGGTTCAACAAATGGCCCTGGTTCAATTGCGTCGAATGCAGATTCTTCCTCCCTCTCCCATTGCGTCCAATTCGCGCGAGTTTCACCGGGGTGTTACTCCAGTAAAACGGGATCCGAGCAGCGATTTCGGCATTGGATAAAGCCCGCCATTAAACAGCTCTAATAAGCAAACGGGCCGAGGCGGTGGCCCGCGAATACAACCTCTCCATCGATCTCAAACTCGTCCGCGCACGCACTGTAGATGGAGCGCTCTTGGATCTCATCGCAGATGGAGAATATGATATGATCATTATCGGAACGCGCAAAAAAGAACTCCAAGGACAAGTCGAAAAACTCTTAAAAGAAGCGCCGTGTCGCGTTTTGTATTGTAAGTCTTAACATTCTTCTTGAAAGATAACCTCGTTTTAAATTAAAATCCCTTCTCATTCAAATGAGAGAGGAGGAATTTATGAGCTATTTTTCAGGAGCTGTGACTGGCTACACGCCTAGCAGTGCTCTTCATGGAGCTGCAACCGATCCAAGCGGGATCGCAAAAGGATATTCACCCACACAATCGTTGCCGCCGTATCCCCTAGCACGGGCTGTCAGTGAGATAGCATTGGGAAACGGAAGGGATGTTGGGTATACCAAAAAAAGAAATGGAAGTGTTTCTCTAGCAACACGAGAAATTAACCTATCCGTCCCTCCCTCGACGAAGACTGACGGAACTGCTTTACACGTGCTAGCTTCAAGAAGGAAAGACTCTTCTTTGGGAGGGATCGTTGAGGCTGCTGAGCAACTTTCACCTCCAACTTCACCTGTAACGCACAAAGTTGAAAGAGTGG
>CAYNWC010000138.1:0-460 GCA_964400805.1 uncultured bacterium
TCACGGACGGCGGAGATGAGGGTTGATTTGAAGTGGCTCATCTTGATGAACCACTGCTTGGAAAGATAGGGCTGAATGAGGGCTTTGGAACGATAGGATATGCCAACGCGGAGCTTGTGGGGCTCTGTCTTGACGAGGAGGGGGCCAAGGTCATGGAGGACGGAGTGGCGGGTTTGCTCCATGGTTTGGCCGGCATAGGGCCCTTCTTTGATGCGCCCGTCGGGGGTCATGATGTTGATGAAGGGAAGGTGATGACGGTGGGCGACTTCAAAGTCGTTGAAATCGTGGGCGGGTGTGATCTTGACGACGCCGGAACCAAAGGCGGGGTCGACAAAGGGGTCGCCGATGATGGGGATGGTGCGGTGGGTGAGGGGAAGGGTGACGGTTTGCCCAATGAGGTGGGCGTAGCGGGGGTCGGTGGGATGGACAGCCACGGCTGTGTCGCCGAGGAGGGTCTCGG
>CAYNWC010000138.1:470-3320 GCA_964400805.1 uncultured bacterium
TTGCGGGTGTGGGGGGGTTGTGCCCCCCACGGCGGTGGGGCGTCGTTGGGGTGGGGGGCGGGTGGTGGAAATGGTGATGTGGCCACCGTGGGTGAGGGGGTATTGGATGTGCCAGAGAAATGAGTCGCGCTCTTCATGCTCCACTTCGTCGTCGGAGAGGGCGGTTTGGGAAACGGGATCCCAATTGACGAGGTAATCGCCTCGATAGATGAGCTTTTCGTCGAACATCTTTTTGAAGCAGGCGCGGACGGCGCGATTGCACCCTTCATCCATGGTGAAGCGAAGGCGCGACCAGTCGCAGGAACAGCCAAGCTTTTTGATTTGGGCAAGGATTTGGGATTCGCTTTGCTCTTTCCACTGCCAGACGTGTTGGAGGAAGTCTTCACGGGTAAAGTCGCTGCGCCGCTTGCCGGTTTTGGCGTGGAGATGGCGCTCAACTACGGTTTGCGTGGCAATGCCGGCGTGATCGGTGCCGGGAACCCAGAGTGTCTCAAAACCAGACATCCGCTTCCATCGGATGAGGATGTCTTGAAGGGTGTCGACAAGGGCATGGCCCATGTGGAGAACGCCAGTGACGTTTGGGGGAGGAATGACGATGCAGTAGGGCGGTTTTTTGGAGTGGGGATCGGCGCGGAAGAGGTGGTTCTGCTCCCAGAAAGAATACCACTTTTGCTCGACGCTTTTAGGGTCATAGGCTTTGGGGAGTTCGCTCATGACGGGAAATTCTAGCAAAACTGTTCTTTATACCAAAGGGCGATGATGAGGTTGCCATCGATGTGAGGAGAGGTGCGAATGGCAGTTTTAAGTTCCTCGTGGGTTTTGAGTTCGATGTCGATAAACTCAAAGGGCTCGAGTTGCTGGGGGCCTTTGCGTTGGGCGTTTTTGGCCCAGACGTAGTACATCTTCTGGCCGCAGGAGGCGGGAAAGGGATAGGCGGTGCCGATGAGGGTGAGATCGTCGGACCAATAGCCGGTTTCTTCAAAGAGTTCGCGCTGGCCGCCGACGAGGGGCTCTTCGTTGGGATGGAGGGCGCCGGCAGCGGTGCCGAGGAGAACTTCTTCGATGGGATGGCGATACTCGCGGTTGAGGATCCAACGTTGTTCGGAATCTTGGGCGAGAATGATGACGGCTGCGGTGGGAAGGACAACTTTATGATAGGGAAGGGTTTGTCCGTCGGGCCGCTGCAAGAGATCTTGGCGGAGATCGAAAAATCCGGAGTAAATGAGCTTGGAAGAGAGGACTTTTGGTTTCATTTTTTTCCTACGCAGCGGTAAAAGAGTTCAATCTGTCTGTGGAGTTCTTTTTTCTCCCACCAAAAGGCGCGCTCCATCCAGCCTTTGAGCCGGTTGGTGAGAAAGAGGCTGGGAAGGGCAGTGGTGGGAGGATAGGGGGTCTCGAGAACGAGGGAGAAGTGGCGCATGGCGGCATCGGGGCCTTGGGTGAGATAGAGATAGGTGCCGTAGGGGAAGTGGAGGGGAGAGTTCTCTTGCTGGAGCGCTTCGGGGAATTTGTCGAAGAGGGCTTTGGCCTCATTCCATTTCTTCTGGAGGAGATAATTCCAGACGACGAGGGTTTTTTGCCTGCGCGGTTTGCGGGGAAGAAACTTGTCGAGCGATTCGGTGGCTTCGAGTTCGCGGAGGCAAACAAGGGCGTTGTTGAGGAGAATGTCGTTGTTCTGAACGCTTTGGGCGATCTCCACTAGGATGGGGACTTTGGCCAGCCAAAAGGCGAGTTGGATGGCGAGGGCATTGAGCCGGTCAGGAGATTTCTCGATGAAGGAAAGGGGCTCCCAATTCTTCTCGAGACTGTCGATGAGGTGGCAGGTGTCGGGATTTTCGAGGAGGTCGGGGATGTGGCGGACGGCGAGGAGGATAATCCGATAGGCGGCTTCCCGATTGTTGAGGGAGCTTTCATGCATGCGGTAGACGATGTGCTCTTGCAACATGGGGAGCAGGGGATGTTTGGGGAATTTACGGAGCGCAAGCTCGAGGCATTTGGACTCTTCTTCCGCATCGCCGAGCGCTTCGTAGACGAGGGATTTGCCTAAGTACTCGAGGGGAGCGCCGGGAGTTCGGTAGAGCTTCTCAAATTCCTTGAGAGCGAGGTGGTAGGGCTTTTCGCTTTTCTCGGCGCGGGCTTTTTCCAAGAGGGTTAGGCCAGCGCGGAAGAGGGCCTCGCGCCCTTCCATGCGCCCGGGGAAACATTGGCCGATCCGTCGGTATTCCTGGAGCGCGACGTCGTAGAGTTTGTGGGTGAGAAAGGCGTTGGGCACGGCGAGGCATCCCACCATGACGTTGTGGCTGCCGTCGTAGATCTTTAGGTGCTGGAGTTCAAAATCGCCATCTTTGTGGAGGAGTCCGACGTGTTTGCCCGCCAAGGGGAGGTGGCTGTCGAATTTGAGTTTCAGGCGGCCGTCGACGAAGAAGCGGAGATGATCGTCCACTTTTTCAATGCGGATCTGATGCCATGTTTTCGGCTGGAGGATCTTTGCCTCCATCACCTGGACGTTATTCCGAAAGAGCTTGCAAGCGGCAGAGCTGATCCAGAGGCAATAGCCCTCTTCGAGGTTGTGTTTTTTTTCGGGAACGGTGAGGAGAAAGCCGAGCCCTTGCCCTTTTTCGCCGAGCTTCACTTCGGCCTCGAGGCGCATGTTGGGGGCAAAAGAGCGCTTGGAGATCATCAACTCGGCCCATTCGGTGACGTCGATGTTGCGGGTGATGGCGATGTTTTTGGCGAGGAGGATATTTTCCTGAAACTGCCAATCCTCTTTGCGCGCGAGGTCGAGTTCTCCGGCTAAAATCCATTGGGGCCTGCCCTCGATGAAGCTCTTGATTTCGGCGATCAACTCTT
>CAYNWC010000139.1:0-3319 GCA_964400805.1 uncultured bacterium
GCCGATGTGGGGCTGCATTTTGATGTGCGTGGCCTCCTCTTTGATGGGCGTTTTAATCTTCTTGCGCAAGCGCTCTTTGTTGAGCGAGGCGCTCTCCCACGCCACCTATCCAGGCGCCTGTCTCGGCGTGGCTCTCTTGGCCCTTTGCTTTCCGCAGTATGAGGAGTGGACGTTTCTCGCGGTTCTCGGCGGCGCCCTCGTCTCCTCGTGGCTCGGACTCAAAGCGATCCATTGGCTCGAGCAGAAGGGGAACGTGCGCGCCGATACAGCGCTCTGTTTTACCCTCGCGGTTTTTTTCGGCGTAGGCATTGTGATCGCGAGCGCGATGCAGGCGCAGCTGCCCACTTGGCACAAGCAGACGCAACTGCTCCTCTTTGGACAAGCGGCGACCATGAGCGATCTCCACATCTGGATCTATGGGAGTCTAGCCGCTCTCGTCGCCCTCTTTCTCTTTTTCACCTTTCGCCCGCTGCAGACGTCCTTGTTCGACCGAGACTTTTCCTTCACGATCGGTCTGCCTGTGGCTTCCTTGGAGCGGATCTTATTTTGGCTCCTCCTTCTCTCCCTCATCGTGGGGATCCGCAGCGTAGGCGTCGTTCTCATGTCGGGCATGGTGATCGCCCCCGCTGTCGCCGCCCGCCAATACAGTGACCGGCTCCAGGTCATCTTCCCCCTCGCGGCCATCTTTGGCGCCTTGAGCGGCCTCTTCGGCAACCTCTTTTCCGTTCTAGGGAATTTGCCGACGGGTCCCGTGATCGTCCTCGTCGGAACGGCCTTCGCCCTCTTCGCCCTCCTCTTTGCCCCGAAACGGGGGCTCCTCTTCCGGATGGGGCGGATCGTCGCGTTCCGCCTTCGCTGTCTCGAGGAAAACACCCTCAAAGCGCTCTGGAAAAAAGGGAGCTTGATGCAAACGCCCTCCCTCTCTCTTCGCTACGTGCTCTGGAGATTGCGGCGCGAAGGATGGATCGATAAACACCTCACCTTGACCCACGACGGGCGGCAAAAAGCGGCCTCGATCGTCCGCCTCCATCGCCTCTGGGAATTGTATCTGGCCGAATCGCTCGGAGTGGAAGCGCAAAATGTTCACCGCACCGCTGAGGAAATGGAGCACATCCTCACTCCTGAAATGGAGGAGAAACTCACCCATCTTCTCGACAATCCCAAACAAGACCCCCATCATCAACCCATTCCGGAGAAAGGGCTATGACAGACGGCATCCAAATGGCAGTCTTGAGCGCGATCGCCGTCGCCTGCGGCCTCATTAGCCCGTTTCTCGTCTTGAAGCGGATGACGATGTTCGCCAATTCGCTCTCCCATACGATCTTATTGGGAATCGCCCTCGCATTTTTGTGGACTGGCGGCGCCTTTTTCTCTCTCCCTCATCTTCTGATCGGCGCCTCGTTCGCCGCATTGATGACGGCTCTATTCACGGGAGGGCTGGTCCGTTTTTTCCGTCTGCAAGAGGATGCGAGCATCGGTCTCGTTTTCACCGCGCTCTTTGCGGCCGGCATCACCGTCGTGACCCTCTTCACGCGCGATGCGCATATCGGCATCGAAGCGGTCATGGGCAACGCCGATGTCCTCCAACAATCTGACCTTCGCTTGGCCCTCTCTCTTGTCGGACTCAACTTGGCGATGGTTCTCCTCTTTTACAAACAATTCCAACTCCTCAGTTTCGATCCCCACGGCGCTAAAACGATTGGCATTCCATGCCATTTGTTCCACTTCCTCTTCCTCGGCCTCGTCGCGGCGACCTGCATCGGCGCCTTTCGGGCTGTCGGCGCTCTCCTCGTCCTCGCCTTTTTGGTAGGGCCCTATTTAATCGCCCGCCTCTTTTGCCACCGCCTCCCTTGGCTCCTCTTCTGGACCCCCTGCGTCGGTGTCGCCGCCTCCCTCTCGGGCGTCCTCCTCTCCCGCTATTTCTTCACCGTATTTGGCTGGTCCCTCTCAACCGGCGGCCTCGTCGTCGTAGTGATCGCCCTTTTTTATATTTTTGCAAAATGGTTCGCCTGGGTTAAACTCCGCTCATGCGAAAGCGAATTGCGCTCCTAGGCAGCACCGGTTCCATCGGCGCCAGCACCCTTCAAATAGCCCGCCATCTGAAAGACGACCTTGAAATCGTTGCGCTTGCGGCCAAGTCGAACATCGAACTTCTCGAAAAACAAGCGCGCGAATTTTCCCCTCGCCTCATCGCCGTCTACGATCCGACAGCAGCCCACACACTCCAGCAGCGGCTCCCTCACATTCCGGTTTTGGCGGGGATGGATGGACTGCGCGCGGTTGCCTCATTGCCCGAGGCCGATTTTGCGATGCTCGCGATGTCGGGCAGCATTGGGCTTGTCCCCGCGGTCGCCGCTATCGAAGCGGGCAAGCAGATCGGCTTAGCTAATAAAGAAACTCTCGTTTGCGCAGGCGAGTTGATCAGTTCGCTGGCCAAAGCCCACGGCGTCACCCTCATCCCCGTCGATAGCGAACATTGCGCCCTCTTTCAGTGTCTTCGCGGAGAGAATCAAAAAACCATCCGCCGGTTGGTTTTGACCGCTTCGGGCGGCCCTTTTCGCAACAAGACGCTGCGCGAACTCGAGCAGGTAACCGTCGCCGATGCGATGAACCATCCCAACTACCGGATGGGCCCCAAAGTGACCATCGACTCCTCCACGCTCTTCAACAAGGGACTCGAGATGATCGAAGCGCGCTGGTTTTACGACGTCGCTCCCGACCAAATCGAAGCGGTGATCCATCCCCAGCAGCAGATCCATTCCCTCGTCGAATTCATCGATGGCTCTGTCAAAGTCCAAATGTCGGAGCCCGATATGCTCTTGCCCATCCAATACGCCCTCACTTACCCCGAGCGGAAGAGCGGACTGATGGCCCCGTACGACTTTGTGAAAAATCACACCCTCACCTTTTTTCCCGTCGACAAAGAAAAATTCCACTGCTTCCACCTCGCCGTCGAAGCGTTGCGCGCGGGCCGCAGCTATCCTTGCTTTCTCAACGCCGCCAACGAAGTGCTCGTCGACCGCTTTCTACAGCGAAAAATTCCCTGGATCGACATTGGGCGCAAACTCGACAAATTAATCTCTTCCCATCAGCCCGAAAATCTGCTAACCTTAGACGCAATTCTTGAAATGGATCGCGTAGCCCGCAAAAAAGCGAGTGAAGTTTGACGATTTTGAATTTGCTCTACATCCTTCTCGCCATCTTTGGATTGGGCTTCCTCGTCTTCATCCATGAATTGGGCCATTATTGGGTCGCGCGCCGTCAAGGAATGCGGGTCGAGGCCTTTGCCATCGGCTTTGGCAAACCTCTCCTCACATGG
>CAYNWC010000140.1:0-3293 GCA_964400805.1 uncultured bacterium
TAAATTAAAATTGGATGGGGTTTTCCTCAATTTCTCAGATAGGTCATTTTCTCCCATCAGACATCTTATTTAAACCAAATATTTCCCTTTTCCCTTTTTCGTTGCGTCAATAAACTGGAATCATGCACCGACCCAAGTCGCAACGCGAATATCTCGAACTCGCTGAAGAGTTGCTCGAACACGATAAGCGCTACTACGATGAAGCCAAACCTCTGATCTCCGACTACGAGTATGATCGGAAAATGGTGGGGCTGATCGCCTTTGAAAAAGAACATCCCGATCAGGTGTTGCCCCATTCTCCTTCGCGGAGGGTGAGCGAGGGGCCGACGGAGGGGTTTAAGCAACGGGCCCATTTGGTCCCGATGATGTCGCTGAATAACACCTACTCGCGAGAGGAGGTGGACGATTTCATCAAACGCGTCCACAAGTTGGTTGAGAAAAAAGAGGTGCCGTTCTGCGCGGAGCTGAAGATCGATGGGACGTCGCTTTCGCTGCGCTATGAGAAGGGGCATCTGGTCCATGCATTGACCCGCGGGAATGGGAAGGTGGGGGACGATGTGACGGCGAATATCAAGACGATTCCTTCGGTCCCTTTGAAATTGAGCGGGGCGGTTCCGGAGGTGATGGAGGTGCGGGGCGAGGTCTATATGAGCCTGGCGACTTTTCACGCTCTGAATGCGCAGAGAGAAGAAGAGGGGCTGGAGCCGTTTGCTAACCCGCGCAATGCGGCCGCGGGTTCGCTGAAGTTGCTCGATCCGCGCGAGGTGGCCAAGCGAAAATTGAAATTGATTGCGTATGGGATTGCCGAGGGGCAATCGCCTGTCGATACGCAGCACGAGGTGCATCACTATTTAAAGAAGGTGGGCCTTCCGACGGCGACAGCGGGGCATGTGGCCGTCTGCAGTGATTTGGAAGGGGTGATGGCTTTTGCGGAGAAGGTGCAGAAGGAGAGGGGGCAGTTGCCGTTCGAAATCGATGGCATCGTGGTGAAGGTCGATCCGCTGAAATATCATTCGCTTTTGGGTGTGACAGGGAAAGCCCCGCGCTATGCGATGGCCTATAAGTTCGCCCCTGAACAGGCAGCGACGAGGGTGCGGGAGATTGCGGTGCAGGTGGGGCGAACGGGGGTCTTGACGCCGGTTGCCGAATTGGAGCCCGTTTTCTTGGCGGGCAGTACGATCGCGCGCGCCACGCTGCACAATCGGGAAGAGGTGGCCCGCAAAGATATCCGGGTGGGCGATTGGGTGGTGATCGAAAAGGCAGGCGATGTCATTCCACAGGTGGTACAGGTCGATTTTAAGAAGCGCCCTCACGACAGCAAGCCGTGGCACATGCCGCGCCACTGCCCCATTTGCAAAACCGATGTCGTTCATGTGAAAGGGGAGGTGGCTGTCCGCTGCCCAAATCCGCGATGCATGGGTCAAAGAGAGCGGCGCGTGGTCTATTTCGCGTCGAAGCATGCGATGGATATCGAGCACATGGGCGAAAAGGTAGTCGAACAGTTGGTCTCCAAAGGGCTTGTGAGCCGCGTCTCCGATATCTATTTGCTCGATGAAAAAGAGCTCGCCCAATTGGAAGGGTTTAAGGAAAAGTCAATCCGCAATCTCCTCGATAGTATCGAGACGTCGCGCAAATGTCCTTTGTCTCGGTTGATTATGGCGCTAGGGATTAAGTATGTGGGGACAGAGACAGCCGAGCTCTTGGCCGAAGAGGCAGGAGATCTCGATACGTTGATGGAGATGAGCGAAGAGGCGCTTTTAGCGATCGAGGGAATTGGAGAAAAAACGGCGCCCGCGATCGTCGCCTTCTTTAAGGATAAGGACAATCGGGAAGAGATCCGGCTTCTCCTGGCCCATGGAGTTCATCCGCAGAAGATGAAGAAGAAAATCAGCGGCCATCCCTTTGCCGGCAAAGTTTTTGTCCTCACGGGCACTCTGCCCCGCCTGACTCGCGATGAGGCAACAGCCCTCATTAAGGAGCGAGGCGGGAAGACCTCTGGCTCTGTCAGCAAAAATACTGACTACGTCTTAGTCGGCGAAGATCCGGGATCTAAATACGACAAAGCAAAAGAGTTAGGAATCAAAATTCTCTCCGAAGAGCAATTTCGCAAGCTGCTCTGAAAATTTTTTCTTTGGATTAAATGTTTCTTTTTTATATGTAAGAGGTAGCAAAAAACTTTTTATGGAGGCATTGTTATGAACACCTGTTCGAAATGGTTCCTGGCAGGAGCGACCATGCTTCTCATGCTAGGTGTAAACGCGGATGAATCTTTGGCCGCGTCGGACGCTGTAGCCAAGTCCGACACTTCTCTCAAGTCTTGTTCGCGCAAGAATGATTGCAACCCCTGCAAAAAACCCGATTGTGGCCCACCACCCTGCCCACAACCCGAACCGCCGATGCAGTATTGCCCATCTACCTGCCCAGCAGATCCTTGCTGTCCTCCCTGGCCAATGCCTGTGTTAAATGCAGCGTACAACTATCCCGCTCTGATCGAGACCCGCTGCCCTTGGTATTTCTCAGCAGATGTCAGCTTCATCTATTGGCAGCCGTCTGAGGAAAACCTCGAGTTGGGATTCCTGAATACCAATAGTCCTGGATTTTCAACTCCATATGCTGCAAGCTCCCGCTGAACGCCACTTTATTGCCCATGGATTTTGATTTTAAACCGGGCTTTAAGTTGGGCGTTGGCGGAAGATTGCCTCATGACCGATGGGACTTACGCGCTGAGTACACTTGGTTCCACAATACGCAGAGCACGAGCGCATCAGCCGCCGCCGGTTCTCAGATCTTCGCTCTGCAAGGACTTCCTGTTAGCGGCGTTATAACTACAGGAGGCGTTGGTTCGGGAGTTTCTCGCAACTTGTTTAACAGCACGAACGCACAATGGCATCTGCAAATGGACCTGATCGATCTCGACTTAGGTCGTTGGTGCTATACGGGCACGAAGCTCCTCTTTCACCCCACTGTAGGGATAAGAACAGCCTTCATCCACCAGAAGTATACCGCTACCTATACGAATAACGGCGCAGTGGGAACTGGATTTACCGATGTGGAAACGGTGACCAAGCGCTCCAACTCATGGGGGATCGGACCCTCAGTGGGCTTGGATACCGAGTGGTTGTTTGGTTGCTGGGGAACACGGCTCTTTGGAAATGGAATGGCCGATATTCTCTACACCAGCTATACGACACTCTCTGTCTCCGACACGCATACAGCGACAAGTGGTGGGACGTTAACGGGACCTGTCAACGTCACGAGCCCCACTGTAGGAGGCATCCGCACTCACCTCGCTC
>CAYNWC010000141.1:0-841 GCA_964400805.1 uncultured bacterium
CTATGAGTTCGATCGAGGAAGCGCGGCGCCGCGCCGCACGCAAAACCGGCAAACACACCCTTCCGCTCCCGACGGGCTCGCCCCTTTTGAAAATGAATCCGATACCGACTTCTCCCTTCCCCAAAACCGCACATGGGCCGAAGAGATCGCGCGCCATTGGAAAGCAGTACAACCTAACCCGCTTCCTTTGGTGATCGGAGGAAAAGAACATTTCGATAACGAAGAGGGGATCGGTTACAACCCCTCTCAACATGTAAATCCGCAATACAAAACCCCAAAAGACGAGACGTCTTTTGAGGACCCCTCTCCACATGTAAATCCGCTTTACATTTACGCAAAAGCCCATGAGGCTCAGATCGATGCGGCGTTGAAATGCGCGAAGGAGCAGGAAAAAACATGGGCTGCGACAACCGTTGAACACCGGAGCCATCTCATGGCCCGCGTGGCGCACAAGCTGCGAGAGCGGCGCGGCGAACTGATCGGCGCGATGATGATCGATGGAAGTAAGACGATCGCCGAGGCCGACCCTGAAGTCTCTGAAGCGATCGACTTCGCCGAATACTACCGGCGACAAATGGAGCGGATGTCCCAGATGAAAGACATCCAGTGGCGGCCCAAAGGAACGATCCTCGTCGCCTCGCCGTGGAACTTCCCATGCGCCATTCCCGCGGGGGGGATCATCGCTGCCCTCATGACGGGGAACTGCGTCCTCTTCAAACCCGCCTCCGATACGGTGCTCGTCGGCTGGCATCTCATCAACGCCTTTTGGGATGCGGGCATTCCCAAAGAAGCGCTCCAATTCGTACCCTGCTACGGAGAGGGAGCGGGGAGCCAGCTCCTC
>CAYNWC010000141.1:851-3237 GCA_964400805.1 uncultured bacterium
GCTCGTCTCCGATCCCCGTGTCAACTGCGTCATCTTGACCGGAGGAACAGCCACAGCGAAACACTTCCTCAAGATGCGCCCCGAACTCGATCTCGCAGCCGAAACAGGCGGCAAAAATGCGATGATCATCACAGCCCTTTCCGATCGGGATCTCGCCATCAAAGACCTGCTCCATTCGGCCTTTAGCCACAATGGGCAAAAATGCTCGGCGACCTCTTTGGCGATTCTCGAAGCGGAGGTCTATGACGATCCCCATTTCCGCCGCGCGCTGCGAGAAGCTGCAGCGAGTTTAAAAATGGGGCCGGCCTTTGAGCTGACGAGCAAAATCACCCCCTTGATCCATGAGCCGCGCGGCGTTCTGAAACGGGGCCTGACCCTCCTCGAAGAAGGGGAAGAGTGGGTTCTCGAGCCGAAGCAAGATCCTCATTGCCCTGCCCTTTGGAGTCCCGGCATCAAAATGGGCGTGCGCGAAGGGAGCTTCACCCATATGACCGAACTCTTCGGCCCCGTTTTGAGTCTCATGCGCGCAGACAATCTCCATCATGCCATTCAGATCGCCAACGCCGTTCCCTACGGCCTCACCTCCGGCCTTCAAAGCCTCGATGAGAGAGAGCAAGCCATTTGGACGCAAGAGATCGAGGCGGGCAATCTCTACATCAATCGTCCCACAACCGGGGCCGTCGTCCGCCGTCAGCCTTTCGGCGGCTGCAAAGCCTCGAGCATCGGTAGTGGTTCCAAAGCGGGCGGGCCCAATTATCTACGCGAATTCATGCGAGCCGAGCAAGTGGGGCTCCCCCAAGAAAAGCATCCGATCAATGAATCGGTCAATCAACTGACCCTTTTTCTTAACCGGGTCGACCTCACCGCTGAACAACTCGGCCTTTGGACCGCGAGCTGCGCGAACTATGCCTATTGGTGGAAGCGGCTCCGCCAAGATCGCGATCCGAGCAAGATCGTCGGGCAAGACAATCTCTTCCGCTATGTGCCGCGCAAAAAAATCACCCTTCGCATCGCCGAGCACGCGGCGCCCCTCGACGTGTTGCGCGTCTGTGCAGCGGCCCTTACCTGCGGCGCCCAGCTAGAACTGAGTGCGCATGGCGAACACTGGCGCGAATTGCGGGAAGTGGTGCCAGTCATTGAAGAGAGTGAAGCGCAATTCTTAGAGCGGGTCAAGCAGGGAAAAATCGAGCGCGTTCGAATGGTCGAGCACGCCCCAAAACGGCTCAGAGAAGCCGCCGCGGAAATTCCTGTCTACATTATCGATGAGCCTGTTTTAGCCAATGGACGACTTGAACTGCTCCATTATTTGAGAGAAGTGTCGATCAGTTTTGATTATCACCGCTACGGCAATCTGGGTCTACGCGAAGGGGAACTGAGGAAGCCGGTTTTATAATTCGTCGTCTTCATCGACGCAGTGAGAAGGGCCGAACCGATAACCGACGCCTCCGCCAATCGTGAAATTGCTCAAAACGCCATCGCTCAGCGCGACTCGTTGTCCGTGAAATGGCATCTGCAGATAGGAATACTCCGCAAATAGATCGATGAAGAGATTCCAGACGCGATTGGAGAGGAACCCCATCTTAAAAATCCCGCCGCAACCCCATCGCTCTTGCGTAGAGGCGAGAAGCGGAGAGTTGTTGTCGATGTGAAGATAGGTGGGAAGGGCGCCCGCGCCCGCATAGATGCTTACATATTTGAAGGGATAAATATATTTCAGCCCCGCGCCAATCGGAATGAAATAAATATGAGATTTCCCCACATGGTGGCTCACATTCCGATACATTCCGACGCTTGCCCATGGATAGAAGTGATCCCAGGCGCACACGCTCGTTTCGATCTCTCCCAAAATCCCATCTTCGCCATATGTCGCTCGAAATTGCGCATCGGTGGGAATGAAGTAGCCCACTTTGCCCTCGGTCAACACTTCGACAGCGGAGAGGAAACTTGCGAGAACGAAGAATAAAAGGAAAAACCGTTTCATACCCTCAAGATAGCATCTTGAGGATTAGTATTCCAGCTCTTGATTTGCCTCTGAGACTGCAATCTTATTCTTCCGGAAAATTTAATTCGCCGGCTCCGCCGGCAGGTTCAAGAACAAGAAACAAGAAAAAACAATGTCCTGATATCAAGTCCCAAGTATCCAAGTGCCAAGGACCTTAGAACTTCCGGAGGGCCACAACGCCGATGCACCCGCCTTGTCGTAGGCGAAGTCTGCGAACATCCACGCCGGAAGGGGCGAAGCTCCCAATAATCAAGTGATAATTCTGAGTTGTATCTTTGACTCGGGTGTATGTGTAGACATAATGATTTTCCTCAGTGCCAACCCGATACAGGCTTTCCCCCGTGGCTACTTTATGGGTAACCATAGCGGCAAAACTCTGCTGCA
>CAYNWC010000142.1:0-3230 GCA_964400805.1 uncultured bacterium
ATCGCGTGGCCGGGATCATCATCCTCGGCTTCGGCCTGGCCGCCATCAGCCTCATTCCGTTTTAGGACGTACTGCTCTTAACTTTCTGCGGGGATGTCATTCGGGAGGTTGCGGTGGTAGGCGCCTTTGATGAGCTTGGATTGCATCTCGCGGGCGTGCTTGACGATCTTGACCCCCTTTTCCACATGGTCGGCAGTGTAGGTGTCAAAGACCCATTGAGCACTCTGCTTGGTCTTGATGCCATCTTGGTTGAGGGGCAGATCGGAGACGAGGAGGAGGGCGCCGAGGGTGAACTTCCTCTTATAGCTGGCGGCAAAGAGAGTGGCGCATTCCATCTCGATCCCCTGCGCCTTGGTGTTCTTTAGGCGATTCTTAAATTCTTCGTTGAACTCCCAAAAACGCATGTTGGTCGTATAGGTAATGCCGATGTGGTAGAGCGCTTTCTCTGCGTCGAGGATTTCGGTGACGGCTCTTTGCATGAGGAAGTTGGCAAGAGCGGGCACTTCAAGGGGAAAGTAGAAGTCGGAGGTCCCCTCTCCCCGAATGGAGGCGACGGGGACGAGATAATCGCCCACCTGATAGCGGCGGCGCAGGCCTCCGCACATGCCGAGGAGAAGACTGGCGCGGATGGGGAGAAAGGAGCAAATATCGACGACGAGAGCGGCGGCCGGAGAGCCGATTTTGAAATCGAGGATACTCACCTCGTCTTTGGGACTGTGGGCCACCTTGAACATCGACCCTTCGGAGATGGGAATGCCCCGCGATTGGGCAAAATACTCGACATAGCGGGGGAAGTTGGTGATGAGGAGGTTGGTGTGAAACTGCCCCACGTCGCACCCCGCATAACGCTCAAGGGTCTGACGGGCAATTTCCGCTTCGTGAGGGTTCCGTTCCATACCCCACCTTTACTTCATTGCTTTTAAAATTGCCAATGGTATAATTGCGCCTTTTAGCTAGAGGTTTATGTCATCTGCCAGCACCAATGAAATTCGCGTCGGAATGAAAGTAGAGGTCGATAGAGAACCTTATTTAATCATTAATAATGAGTTTGTTAAGCCGGGAAAGGGGCAGGCCTTCAACCGGATTAAAATGAAACATATGAAGTCGGGCCGCGTTATTGAGCGGACCTACAAGTCGGGCGACAAGCTCGACTTAGCCGATGTCGAGGAGGCCTCTATGAGGTTCATCTACAAAGAATCTGATGGCGCCGTCTTCATGGATGAGTAAACTTTCGACCAGATCACCATTTCCGACGAATTGATCGGCTCCAATGTCCACTGGCTCATGGAAGAGACCCTCTTCCACATCGTCTTTTACAAAGGGGAACCGATCGAGATCGTCCCTCCCACCTTTATGGAGATGAAGATCACCGAAACGGCGCCGGGCGTGCGCGGCGACACGGCATCTGGCCGCGTCCTCAAGCCAGCCACGACAGAAACGGGCGCCAAGATCCAAGTGCCGATCTTTGTCGAAGAGGGAGAAAAGGTGAAAGTCGACACCCGCACTTGTGAATATGTCTCGCGCGTCAATCCTTAGAGATCGAGCTACCCTGTTGGCTCGCGCCCGGGCCTTTTTTGCCGAACGGGGCGTTCTCGAAGTCGATCCGGGCGCTCTCATCAAATGCCCTCCCAATGACTCGAATATCGATGTGATCGGCGTCGATCAAGAGGGGGGCTTTCTCCATACATCGCCTGAATATGCCATGAAGCGCCTGCTCGCTGAAGGAATCGGCGATTGCTACTATCTCGGCCATGTCTTTCGCAAAGGAGAGCTCGGCGCTCTTCACAATCCTGAATTCACCATGGTGGAGTGGTACCGTTTAGGATTTTCCCTTGCAGAGATGATCCAAGAGACATGTGAGTTCCTCTTTCTCTTTTTAGGGGAAAAGGCGATCCGCCCAATCAGCTATCGGGAGGCCTTCGCGCGCTACGTCGGCATTGACTATACGCAAACTCCCCTCTCAGAGCTCCATCAACTCACTCCCGCTCCCTGGTCGCGCGAAGTGTGCCTCCATTACTTGATCACACACCGCATCGAGCCCCAACTAGGCCGTGGAGAGCTCACCGTCCTCACCGACTTCCCTCCTGAAGAAGCGGCCCTCGCCTGCATCGTTGAAAAGAATGGAGAGCCGCTCGCCGAGCGCTATGAGATTTACCACGAGGGTGTGGAGTTGACAAATGGCTATCACGAACTCTCTGATGCCACAGAACTGCGCCGTCGCTTCCTGCAGAAAAACGAGGAGCGGCTCGCCGTAGGCAAAGAGGCCTATCCGCTCGATGAGGAGTTCCTCGGCGCGCTGCAAACATTCCCCGATTGTTGCGGCGTTGCGCTCGGCTTCGACCGGGCCCTCATGCTCCGCCACCAACTCTCCTCCATTCGACCCGTGATCCCTTTCGCCTGGAATCTATAAAAATTACTTGATCCAATCTGTTCAACCGAATACTCTTCTCTGCAATGTTTTACCGCTGCCTCTTTTTGCTCTTCCGCGTTCCTGTCTTTTCTCTCTCTATTGCGACGAGCACGGCGGCTGCCGTCGCCTTGTCAGCGGCCGGGCAGTCGATCGTGATTCCTCTCGATGTGTCGCAGCGCGGCACCGAGGTTTACAACACATTTACGAAACTCGGCCTCTCCCATGCCACTAATGCCAATTATCCAGAATTCATTCTGCAAACGACAGTCGCGCCGAGCGGCTATACGTCCTACAGGGGAATTGTCAATGGGATTATTCCTTTTGTCCAAGCCATCACACCGACTCCCTACAACACGCTGTTGATCGTCTCTTACGTCTACAAAGGGCAATCGAACGCGATCCAACAAACGATTGTCTTGCCGGTGGAACAAGTGAGCGCGATGGTCTATGTTCCCAGCGTGAATAATACCCCCTCCTCGTCAACCGCCCCCTATACGACCTCTTTTCCGAACGGAACCATCCCCTTTTTCCTCGTCGATCCGAAACAGCGAGCGATCGATATCGCCGCCGCCGTCTCAACTCTGATGACCGGAGTTTTCAAAACGACGGGCGCCGCCTTATCGCAAATCTATATGCAAATATCGCTGAGCGGTCCCTTCAATCCCAATCCAAACGGGCTGCTCAAAAATGTGACCTCTGTCACCGTCTCGAACAGCCTCCTCTACGTGCAGTACACGCCGCCAAATCTCTCTTCGCAAACCATCATCTTGGCTCCCGAGCAAGTCCAGCAGATCATCTACATCTACAACATCAACGCGCC
>CAYNWC010000143.1:0-3229 GCA_964400805.1 uncultured bacterium
ATAGAAAATCCATTAGAGATTTGACAGATGCCCTAATGATTTTGTTAATTGCTATTATAGACTATGATGCCCGATGAAGATGCCTCTCTTGTAAGGGATTGACAGCCGCGACAATATACTTTCTTAAGGCTCGAAGAATAGGCTGTCAGAAGAGCATCCATGCCTTTATCGGAAATAGAAGCGCCGTCCAGTCTAATGGTGCGTAGAGAGGCTAAAGAAGGTAACTGGCCTGCAAAGCTGTTGCCAGTAAAGCGGGAGGAGTGGAAATATAGCGTCTCAAGGCGGGGACATTTGGAAAGCATTGTCAAGACGTCTTGATCTGAATTTGCTTGCAATGTGAGGTTTTGTAAGGAAGCTAAGATGGGCAGGTCTTTCGGAATGTCTTTAGTAGTCTGTATGTTAAGCTCAATGAGGGTGCTATGGTATTTTTTTATAAATGCTGCAAGCTTTTCGGGGGATAATCGCGGAAGGGAGGCTCTTTGTAAGGGCAGAGCGGGGAGAGGTTCTTCAAGATCGATGCTCTCTGCTATGGGAACACTGGGCGTCATCAACACTTCAAGGTTAGGGGAATGGTTGAGGATTGCGATCAGATCGGTCATTTCGATAGTCGTATGCATGAGATTCAGCTCTTTTAAAGCTAATTGTGGAATTGATTCTTTAAAGTCAGGCGTGCGAGTTAGAGTGCTATCTGACACCGTAAGATGTGTCAGATTGAGGCATCGCTTGGCAATTGTGATGAGGGTGGAGAGTCGGATATTTGTACGGCTTAAGTCAAGTCTTGTTAGAGAGGAGGGAAGTAAAGGAGCTAGCTGGTCCCACCCCTCTTCAGTCAAATTTTCGCAATGACCGATAGATAGTGTTTTGAGCTCCGGGTTTCGAACAATGAGGTCTCTCAACTGGTCCTCTTGTATTGGTTGATGAAACAGCTTAAGCGTTTCTAGAGAGGAAATCTGATCAAGGGCTTCGGGAGCTAGGGTAGGACTATTTGAGATCGATAAGTGGGTTAATTTTGGAAATAGGGAAAGAAAGGCAGGAGAAATCTCGCAGCGCTCGTTAAAGTTAAGATTTTCTACATTGGGAAAACAATCTGCGTTAGTGAATTGATTTTCATCTCCTTTTAAATGATGGAAGTCGAGAAAAGTCACCCATTTTTTTTGTTCTAGAGGAAGCTCTTTGAGAAAATCGATCTGTAGTTGTCGGCTGTTGTCTAAATGTCTATTAACTTCGTGGGAAAATAGGGGCCGATCGGGGCAAGACGTCAGAGCAAAGAGATTCTCTCTTTTCAACCCTACCCGCCCTTCTAAATAAACCCAGCCTCTATAGGGCTTATTGTTGAGATTGAGGTAATCAGCAAAAGAACGACAAGTCGAACGAAGAACTTCTAATTGTCGAGTGTTTTCAGGGGGCTCGGTGACTCGACAACTCAAATCTATATAAGAAAAAATGTTCGCCCATAAATCCCCGATGAGCTTTTTCGGTTGATTAGGAGACTCGAAAAAGGTGTCTGATTGAGGCGGTTTGGTATTTACTTGGGTTCCAAAACCAGGGGGTAAAGCGCTCATTATATTTCCAAAATGAAAGTTAATGTATTATATCAAATTTATTAATATTTAGATATAAATGATTTATTTTAATTCTTTGAGCTTTTGAAGGATGGCTGTTAATTGGCTTTCTGTTTGGGTGAGGGCTTGCTCGAGCTTTTCGACGACTTCGCGGGGGGCGCGGGAGCGGAAGTCAGTGTTGGAGAGCTTGGCTTGGGTAGAGGCGAGGAGTTTTTGTAGCTTCTCTTGCTCTTTTTGCAGGCGGGTCTTTTCTTTGGCGCGGAGAGAGTCGGGGATGGGGATGATGAGCTTGAGGGTGTTGACGAGGGTGCTGGCTCCGAAGATGGTAGGTTCTTGGGTGGTGAAGGTGATGGCGGTGGTGGGAGTGAGGGCTGTGAGGATGGTTTGATGGGTCTGGATGAGTTTCCAGTCGGAGGCGGGACCGAAGATGAGGAGATCGGTTTTCTCGGAGGGAGGAAGCTGCATCTCGGCGCGGATGTTGCGGATGTTGCGGACCAGCTCGGGCATGCGCGTGAAGGTAGCTTCGGCTTGAGGATCGATGTCGGCGGGAGCGTGGGGCTGGGGATAGGGAGCGGTGATGCAGGCGGGGGAGAGGAGGGATTGGATGGTTTCGCGGGTGTAGGGGTCGGTAGTGGGAGGGGAGTGGGGGAAGTGGGCTTTGAGGAGGGAAAAGATCTCCTCGGTAATGAAGGGAGAGATGGGATGGAGGAGACGGATGGCGTTGGAGAGGAGGATGGTGAGGAGGCGCTGCTTGTTGGCTTTGAGGGCAGGAGTGCCGGTTTTGGAAAAGAGGATAGGCTTGGCGAGCTCTAGGTAGGTGGCACAGAAGTCGTTCCAGAAGAATTCGTAGGCGAGGGTGGCGGCACGGTCAAAGGCATAGTCGGTGAGGTGGGAGTTGATGTCGATGATGGCGCGGTTGAGAAGGGAGAGAATCCAATGGTCTTCGAGGGTGAGGAGAGTGGCGTCGAGGGAGGTGAGGGTGGTGAAGTCCGTGAGGTTGAGGAAGACAAAGCGAGCGCCGTTCCAGATCTTATTGGCAAAGTTCTTGAACTCTTCAAAACGACGGAGGTCAAGGTCAATTTGCCGCGCATGAGTGGTGCTGGAACAGAGGGCGAGGCGGACGGCGTCGGTTCCATAGGTGTCGATGAGTTGGAGGGGATCGATGATGTTGCCCTTGGATTTGGACATCTTCTCCCACTTGGATTCGACGTCGGGAGGGAGGGGAGTGCCGAGGTCGTAGCGGGTCCGTTCTGTGGGGGAGGCGTAGAGGGGACCTTGGGGTGTGTTGCGCCAGTAGGATTTGCCATAGATGAGGCCATGGAGGAAGGTTTGGTGGAAGGGGACGGCGTGCATGATGTACTCTCCCATGAGGATCATGCGGGCGACCCAGAAGAAGAGGATGTCATGGCCGGTGACGAGTGTGGAGGTGGGATAGAAGGTGTGGAGCTCGGGAGTGGGGTCAGGCCAACCGAGAGTACTAAAGGGCCAGAGGGCAGAGGAAAACCAGGTGTCGAGGACGTCGGGATCTTGGGTCCAGGTGTCGTCGGGAGGAGGGCCTTCACCGGTGTAGCAGAGGATTTCGTTGTTTTTTTACCAGATGGGCTTGCGATGAACACACCAGAGCAGACGAGAGATGCACCAGTAGCGGAGGTTGTAGATCAATTCAA
>CAYNWC010000144.1:0-3211 GCA_964400805.1 uncultured bacterium
CTTCCGATCTCATCCGACAGTTAGGCCATCAGATCGTTCTCGATTTCCCCGGATCCCAATCCCTTTCCGCTGCCGATCTCATCAAAGCCTCCTCGATGTATTTCCACGTCGTGAACGAAACATTCTCCTCTCCTTCTGCGCCTCTTCACGAAACAGTGAACCGCTTCTTGCAAGACGTCTGGAACGAAGCGATCGTCACACAGCGAAAAGACGCTCAGAGCATCCATGCGATTGCCTACAAACACCTCCATAGCGGCTCAGAAACCGCGCGCCTTCTTCTAGAGAGCGGATTGACCCTCCAATCGCCTCAAGACCCGCTGACGAACAGCGCTCTCGACGAAACCGTTTCGAAAATCGCTCTGATCCGCGGCGAGCAGTGGTTTGGGCAAACGCACCCTCTCCTCATCGTCTTCCGCAACTATGCCCTTGAAGGCTCCCAACTCGACCGGATCCAATCCAATTACGACCCGCAAAAAGGAAACTACCTGAGCTTCGAAGTGCAAGGAACTTCCTTCGATCGAGAAGGGCATAAAGTCGCTCCCCGCGAATCGCTCCAAGCATGGACATCGCGCTTCTCGAAAGCAAAAGTCCTAGGGACCTCCCTCGAAGAGCTAACCAAAGGACAGGGCTGGAGAATGGCGGTGATCCTCAATGAAACCGTCATCAGCTCTCCCACTTTGAATGAGGTCCTGCGCGATAGCGCCTCCATCAGCGGCAGCTTCTCTCAAAGAGAAGTCAACCAACTCGCCGCCGACCTCAAAGCGGGCTCTCTCACCTTCACCCCCCATATCCTCTCGGAAAAGAATGTCAGCCCCGAGCTCGGCCAAAAAGATCGGATCCAAGGGATCACCGCCACGATCGTCGCGCTCCTCCTCGTCATTGCATCGATGATCCTCTACTACCGCTTTGCAGGCCTTGTCGCCTCCATCGCCGTTCTCTTCAACCTGCTCATCCTCTGGGCCACCTTCCAGAACATCGGCGCCACCCTCTCTCTCGCTGGGATTGCCGGCATCATCCTCACCCTCGGCATGGCTGTCGACGCCAACGTCCTCGTCTTTGAGCGGGTGAAAGAAGAATTTGCCCTTTCAGGCCACATCTCCACAGCCATTGCCGCCGGATATAAAAAGGCCTATAGCGCGATCATCGATTCCAACGTCACGACCATTATCGCAACCCTCATCCTTCTCAACTTTGACGCCGGCCCGATCAAAGGCTTTGCCCTCACCGTGATCATCGGCATTGTCTCCTCCCTCTTTACCGCTCTATTTATGACCCGCTATTATTTCACCGGCTGGGTCCAAAATCCCAAGCACCAATTCCTTTCCATGGCCCATTGGATCCACACCAAATCGGTCGACTTCCTCAAGCAGGCGAAATGGGCCTTTAGCCTAGCCGCTCTCATCATTCTGGTCGGCAGCTATCTCGTCTATGCGCAGCGCACCACTATTTTTGGCATGGATTTCACTGGCGGCTTCTCTCTGCAAGTGGAAATCGACCCAAAAGCCAATACCGATTACCTCCACGCCGCAGAACAAGCGCTCCTCCAAAAAGGAGCCACCGCCCAAGACTTCCAAATCCGAGAACTCGATCCCTCCCACCAACTCCGCATCCTCTTCGGCACCAGCATGGAGCAACCGGGTAAACCCTTCTACCACATGCCGCTAGAAATTGACACCCCCAATAGCCGCTATGCCTTTGAGACCAACCCACGCATCCAATGGGTGGTTCAAGCGCTCCAAGCCGCTCACCTCAATCTCACCCCTTCCTCTCTCGCCCATCTCGACAGCCATTGGACCGCCATGTCGGGTCAAATGTCTGACAGCATGCGCAATAACGCCCTCATCGGCCTGCTCATTTCCTTTGTCTGCATCTTCATCTATTTGACCTTCCGCTTCGAGTACAAGTTTGCAGCCGCCTCGATCCTTTGCCTCCTCCACGACGTTCTCATTACCCTTGGCCTGATCGGCCTTCTCCATGCCGCAGGCGTTCCCGTGCAAATCGACCTCAACACCGTCGCTGCGATCATGCTCATCGTCGGATATTCTCTCAACGACACCATCATCATTTTCGACCGCATTCGCGAAGAGATGCGGCTCACGCGAAACAAGTCGCTGCCTCTCATCGTCAACAGCGCGCTCAACGCCACCCTCAGCCGGACCACCATCACATCGGGAACCACCCTTCTCGTCCTGATGGCCCTCGTCGTCCTTGGCGGCGCCTCCATCTTCAGCTTTGCGCTCGTCATGACGATTGGCGTCTTTTTTGGCACCCTTTCCTCTTGGTATATCGCCTCGCCTCTCATGCTCTTCTTCCATGGGCGCGAAGAGCGAGCAGTGGTAAACACGTAATCCCAAAAGAAAATAAACCACCCGCGAACTTTGTTCGCGGGTGGTTATATTTTCCCTCGGCCCTTTCTAAAAATAGGTAGTCCTAAACAAGTCAGGCTCTGCGCATGCGCAGAGGAAGTGGATGAGCTACAAGGAAGAGGCCGCGCCCATAGCCAAGGCGCTATGGGCAAGGACGATGACGCCGTAGATCGCCACTTCCTCCAGCAGGCGCCAGCCTGACTTGTTTAGGGCTACCTAAAAATAGGGAGGATCTATAGACTCCAGGAGAAACCGTCTCGGGGAACCATGTCATCACTCACCTCTAAGTCCCATGACCCAATGTGGGTCTACCCCGACAAAAACCCCTCCCTCCTCGACACGATCATCGCCGAATTCAATATTCATCCCGTCACGGCGCAAATCCTCATTTCTCGCGGCTTTAAAACCGTCGAAGAGATCCACGAATTTCTCTATGCCAAATTGCCCAACCTCTATGACCCCGATCTCTTCCCCGATATGGATAAAGCAGTCGAGCGGATCATCGTTGCAATTCACCAAAAGCAACCCATTCTCGTCTATGGCGACAACGATGTAGACGGGATGACAGCCGCCGCTCTCCTCACCGAATTTTTACGCACGGTGGGCGCCAAGGTATACTTCGATATCCCCAATCGCGCAAGCCTCAAAAAAAGCCTCATCGGCGACGCTCTCGAATTCGCCCTCGAACATCGATGCGCGCTCCTCATCACCGTCGATTGTGGCATCACCGCAGCAAAAGAGATCCAAGAAGTTGTCCAGCACGGCATTGACGTCATCGTCACCGACCATCATGAGCCCACTTCAAAAATCCCCAATTGCATCGCCACTCTCAACCCTAAACTCAT
>CAYNWC010000145.1:0-3200 GCA_964400805.1 uncultured bacterium
CAGACCCTTCCGACCACCGCGCGCCGAGATCAAGTACTCCATCACAGTCAATCCCTCGCGGAAGTTGGCCGTAATCGGCGATTCGATGATCTCGCCAGAGGGTTTCGCCATAAGGCCGCGGAGAGCTCCCAACTGCTTGACCTGCGACTTGTTGCCGCGGGCGCCTGAATCGACCATGAGGTAGAGCGGGTTGAGATTGCCAGAAGAGGTATCGTAGATGAGCTTGAAGAGATCTTCGGAAAGCTTATCGGATACTTCAGTCCAGATGCTGATGATCTTGGAGTGGCGCTCCCCTTCGGTGATGATCCCGTCTTCATACTGCTTCTTCACGACGGCGACGCGCTTGTAGGCCTCTTCGAGCACGCGGGCTTTGTGAGGCGGTACTTTGACGTCGCAGGTTCCCATGGAGAGAGCGGCTTTGGTCGCCTCGGCAAACCCGAGGTTCTTCATGTTGTCCAGGAATTGGACCGTGGCCTCGAGACCGATTTTCTTATAGCATTCGAGAACGAGCTCAGCAAGGCGCTTTTTACGCAGGACGTAGTTCTGGAATCCGAGCTGTTTAGGAACGATGGTATTGAAGAGAACGCGACCAGGGGTCGTTTCTACAATGCCGCCATCGATCAATACTTTGATCTTCTCATGGATGTAGAGACCGCGGCCAAAGTGGTCCAGTCTCTGTCCCTGTTGGAGTTTCTCATACCAATTGTAGCTGCCGCTCGAGTAAAGGGCCATGAGCACTTCTTCCGGATTGGCAAATACCTTGATCTTTTTACCGGCTTGATGAGGCAAAGCCACCGGATCATGCATGATGTAGTAGAGGCCGAGGATCATGTCCTGAGAAGGGACGGCGACAGGTCTTCCTGAAGAAGGGAGGAAGATGTTGTCGGGGGCCATCATCAAGAGTTTCGCCTCGAGCTGCGCTTCGATGGAGAGGGGAATATGGACAGCCATCTGGTCCCCGTCGAAGTCGGCGTTGAAGGCAGGAGTGACGAGGGGGTGAATCCGGATCGCCTTTCCTTCGATCAGAACCGGTTCAAAGGCCTGAATTCCGAGGCGGTGAAGCGTCGGAGCGCGGTTGAGGAGGACGGGGTGCCCTTTGATGATCTCTTCGAGAACGTCCCACACTTCGGGAGCTTGTTTCTGGATCATCTTCTTCGCAGAGCGGATCGTATAGACAAGCCCGAGGTCTTTGAGCCGTTTGACGATGAAGGGCTCGAACAGATCGAGAGCCATCTTCTTCGGCAGACCGCACTGATTGAACTTGAGCTCCGGTCCAACGACGATGACCGAACGGCCCGAGTAGTCGACCCGTTTTCCGAGGAGGTTCTGGCGGAAGCGCCCTTGTTTTCCCTTCAACATTTCGGAGAGGGCTTTCAAAGGACGGTTGCCAGCGCCCATGACAGGATGGCCGTGGCGGCCGTTGTCAAAGAGGGCGTCGACCGCCTCTTGCAACATCCGCTTCTCATTGCGGACGATCACATCGGGGGTCTTGAGCTTGAGGATCGACTTTAAACGGTTGTTCCGGTTGATCACGCGCCGGTAGAGGTCATTCAAGTCCGAGGTGGCAAAGCGGCCGCCATCGAGAGGGACGAGAGGACGTAGGTCGGGTGGGATTACGGGGACGACGCCGAGCACCATCCAATCGGGGCGGTTGGTCGAGGTAGAAAAGCCCTCGATGATCTTGAGTCGCTTGGCGAGCTTCATCCGGGCTTGCATCGATTTGGTCTTCCGGAGCTTATCTTTCAGCTCGACGACGAGGATAGAGAGATCTTCGCTCTTGAGCAGCTCTGCGATCGCTGCGCCTCCCATTTTGACTGTAAAGGCATCGGCGCCCCATTTCTCTTGTGCTTCGCGGAACTCGTTGTCGTTGAGGAGCTGCTTTTTCTGCAGATCGGTCCGGCCGGGATCGGTGACGACATATTCCTCGTAATAGATGACTCGCTCGAGGTCAGCCGTGGACATCCCCAGGATATTGCCGATCCGGGAAGGCATGGTTTTGAAGAACCAAATATGGACGACGGGGACGGCCAGCTCAATGTGCGCCATCCGCTCGCGCCGCACTTTAGACAAAGTGACTTCGACGCCGCAGCGATCGCAGACAATGCCCTTGTGCTTGATTTTCTTATACTTTCCGCAGGCGCATTCCCAGTCGCGCGTCGGCCCAAAGATCTTTTCGCAAAATAGGCCGCCCTTTTCGGGTTTGAAGGTGCGATAATTGATCGTTTCAGGCTTTTTGATCTCGCCGCGAGACCATTGATCGCGGATCACTTCATCCGACGCGATCTTGATGGTCAACTTATCAAAGTGAGATCCCCTTACATCCTCATCAGCATCAAACATCTAAGTATATCTCCCTAAAATCTTGGTTTACCACAGACACAGAGGCGGGGAAGCCCCGCACCCCAAAAAATGGCCGCGCTTCGCGGCCTCTATGTTCTCTGTGCACTCTGTGGTTAACTATTCTTTCCTTACTCGACAAACTCTGTGCGAATATCGAGGCAAAGCCCCTGCATCTCTTTCACGAGTACGTTAAACGACTCGGGCGTTCCCGCAACGAGCGTATTTTCCCCTTTCACGATCGATTCGTAGATCCGCGTTCTGCCAGCGACGTCGTCCGATTTCACGGTCAACATCTCTTGAAGCAGGTGAGCAGCCCCGTAGGCCTCAAGGGCCCACACTTCCATCTCTCCGAATCGCTGACCGCCCATTTGCGCCTTACCGCCCAACGGCTGCTGGGTGACAAGCGAATAGGGACCAATCGAGCGAGCGTGGATCTTATCGGCGACGAGGTGGCTCAACTTCAACATGTAGATGTAGCCGACGACCACGCGGTTATCGAACCGCTCGCCCGTGCGCCCATCGTAGAGGTAGGCCTTTCCTTCAGTAAACATCGTCTGAGACTTCATCATCTCCCAAATCTTCGACTCAGGGAACCCTTCAAACACAGGGCTCTTGACCCAGATGCCCGCTTTTTTCGCGGCGTAGCCAAGGTGGGTCTCGAGGAGCTGTCCCATGTTCATCCGCGAAGGAACGCCGAGTGGGTTGAGGATCATCTCCACGGTTTCTCCATTGGGGAGATAAGGCATGTCAGCTTCAGGCACGAGCTTGGCGACAACCCCTTTGTTTCCGTGGCGTCCCGCCATCTTGTCTCCAACTTGGAGCTTGAGCTTGGTTGCGAAATAGACATTCACCTGGCGAAT
>CAYNWC010000146.1:0-3177 GCA_964400805.1 uncultured bacterium
TGGAATGGTCGAATCGGCCCTCGAATTTGCCCGCGTCTGCCGGAAGTATGACTATCACGACTTCTGCTTCTCGATGAAGGCGAGCAATCCGGTCGTCATGATGCACGCCTACCGCCTCTTAGTGGCCGAGATGATGCAGCTCGACTGGGATTATCCACTCCATTTAGGGGTGACCGAAGCGGGAGCCGGGGAGGAGGGGAGAATCAAATCGGCGATGGGGATCGGCGCATTGCTTCTCGATGGACTCGGCGATACGATCCGCGTCTCGCTCACCGAAGATCCCTGGGCCGAGATCGATCCCTGCCAGCGGATCGTCCGCCTGGCTGAAGCCGCCCAGGGGCAAGGCATCGAGCCTTTTGAAGAGCGCTACCGCGATTTCAGACAGCTGGAGCGGCGACACGTCATCTCCCAGCCCCCCTTCCACGAACAGGGGAGTGTTTTTGTAAAAGGATCTGTCCCTCTCGATCAGTGCGTCCTCTTCCATCCCAAGCGCTCTCCCGTTCATGAGACGCGCCGCCTCGTCGAGGAGCTCAAAGCGAAGGGGGAAACGCGCCCGCTGATCCTCGAATTCGACCTTCCCGAAGATCCAGAGGATCTGCCGATCTACGCAGGGATGTATTACGGCGCCATCCTCTGCGACCAACTGGCAGAAGGGGTATGCGTCCCCGATGAGGCGCTCGGCCTCAATCTCCTCCAAGCGGCCCGGATGCGGATGAGCAAAACCGACTTCATCTCTTGCCCCGGCTGTGGGAGGACCCTCTTTGACCTCCAAGACGTCTCTCGGCGCATCCGGGGAAAAACAGCCCATCTGCCGGGCGTCAAGATCGCCATCATGGGGTGCATCGTCAATGGCCCCGGCGAAATGGCCGACGCCGACTTTGGCTATGTGGGGTCCAAACCGGGCAAAATCGACCTCTATATAGGAAAAAATTGTGTTGAACGGGATATCGACTTTGCCGACGCTGATTTGCGGTTAATTGAATTAATTAAATCACATGGAAAATGGACCGAACCATGTGATATAATTAATTCATGCAATTAGATATAAACCGATTTTTAAGTGATCGCGTTGTTTATGACGATTCTTGCCCTGAGAAGCTCCGGGTAACCAATTCCGTTTGGGACTGGTGTAAGCGGATTGTTGCTTGGATCTGGGGCTCGGAAGAGAACCGGCGCACCGTTGCCCTATTTAAAAAATATTTAATTGATACTCTCGGTCCCGACCGGCTTCAAAGAATTTGTTGTCGCTATTCGCTCGACTTGGACCAGATGGAGAAGAAAGAAAGCCCTCTCCTCTCTCACCATGTCGCCCAGATCCTCGTTGGCTCCCGCGATGTCACCGTCGAGGATATCAACGCCTCGATGAAGGGGAAGGGGAGTTTCCAGGACCTCGACCGAGCCAGCCTAGCCGCCCTCTACAAGACCCTCAGTACCCCCCTCGACGCCCACTGGCAAGTGGCCGACATCGCGGGACGGATTAGTGGAAGGCCTACAGAGAGTATCTTTCGCTTCGACCCCTTTTTATCCGATCGAGAGCGGCAACAACTCGTACGAGAGCATCCCGGCGACTCGCTAAATGTATTTATCCACCACATGGTCGCCCGCGTCATCAAACGGGAGATGGATGTGGGGACC
Source organism: uncultured bacterium (assembly GCA_964400805.1). Taxonomy (GTDB): domain Bacteria; phylum Chlamydiota; class Chlamydiia; order Chlamydiales; family SM23-39; genus REEB52. Next base: position 1,636 of record CAYNWC010000146.1, read on the forward strand.
CTCGTTCCCGCTCCCAACCATTCAAACGGGCAAGCGCAATTCTACTATGTTTCGGGCAAAGTCGTGACGGGGGAGGGGATGGTCAGTTATCTGCTTCACCCCGTTACTGCCGATACCGAACTGCCGTCTCTGCGCCTCTTCCGCGGGACAGCCCTGAAACATTGCGAAATCGATGCCATCTCGACCATGATCACCGACATTGAGAGAGATCTAGGTCGCTCTGCCTATGAATCGGGGTTGATCTATGAGCCCCGCATCATCGAAAAAGGAATGCGCCCCGCTATAGAAGTGGGGCACAGTTTAGGGGCTACTCTTGTCCAATACCGGCTCGCGCACATGGATCACATTCAGAAAGCCTACCTCTTTAACGGCCCCGGTGTTCCCTTACAGGAAGTGGAAAAGTTCAATCAGAAGCGAAAACCCGTGGAACTGGTCATTCGCCAATCAGAGTTGGACGAAGACTGTCTCTTCGGAGACGCTCACCTCGGCTACCAGGCGCCTCCCCACGTCAAAGTCGATCTGTGGAGATATAGCGGTCCCAAGAAATTCCCACACAGCCACCATGTCGCTGTTTGGGAGAAAGAGAAAGACATCAAGTATGGAGTCACACGAAGCTTTACTCCCGATCAAGTCGATAGACACCTCTTCCACCAAGACCGCGGCTGGGAGCGCGCGCGCAAAACACTCGCCCCCGCCAAAATGCTCCGCGCCCTCCGCGACCTGTCGCGCGCTTGCATGTCCTGCCGCGCCCACGAAGAACTCGGCCTTAAAATCGGCACGATGCAGAGTGGCCGATGGCGAGTTGATCATTTTCGCCCGATCTAATATACTAGTTCCATGAAACCCAAGTACGACCCCCGCGCCATAGAGAAGAAGTGGCAAAAGATTTGGAAAGAAAAAAAACTTTTCAAAGCGGACGTTGATCTCAGCAAGCCCAAATACTACGTCTTAGACATGTTTCCCTACCCTTCAGGATCGGGGCTGCACGTGGGTCACGTCACGGGCTATACGGGGACCGACATCCTCGCCCGCTATAAGCGGCAAAAAGGGTTCAACGTCCTCCATCCGATGGGGTGGGATAGTTTTGGACTCCCCGCTGAGCAATTTGCCATCCGCACGGGAACCCATCCCGCAGTCACCACCAAAACCAACATCGACACCTATCGGCGCCAGCTCGAAGCGCTCGGCTTTAGCTACGATTGGGATCGGGAAGTCGCCACGAGCGATCCCTCCTACTACAAATGGACGCAATGGATTTTCACCAAACTCTTTGAAAAAGGGCTCGCCTATGAAGCGGAGGTCAACGTCAACTATTGCCCCGCCCTCAGCACCGTTTTGGCCAATGAAGAAGTGGAGAACGGCCATTCCAAAGAAGGGGGATATCCCGTTGAGCGGCGCCCCTTGAAGCAGTGGGTCCTTCGGATCACCGCCTACGCGGACCGCCTTCTGGCCGATCTCGATCTCCTCGATTGGCCCGTCCACCTCAAAAGACTCCAATCGAACTGGATTGGTCGGAGCGAAGGAGCCACGGTCACCTACGTG
>CAYNWC010000147.1:0-3172 GCA_964400805.1 uncultured bacterium
GAACTCCTCAAAAGTGGTGAGGATCCACATTAGCGATTCGGCGCTTTTTGAGAAATAACCAAAAGAACGGTAGTCCTAAACAGGTAGTGCTTGATAGAGATTAAGAACTTCTAGGCTGAGAAAAAATAACAGGATGGCAGGATGGTCAAGATAAGAAGAAAAAATCGCACTCTTCTTTTCTAACCCATCCTGCTAATCCTGCCATCCTGTTATTTCTTAATTCTCTATCGGGCATTACATATTTAGACCTGGTCGAGATGGACTAGAACAGCCGATTCGTTGTCGGAATGGTCTAGAACAGCCGACTCGTTAGCCTCCGAGGCATGTTCCTTTTCGGCAGAGGATTGAGAGGAAACGGATGAATTTTGGGCATTGACCTGTTGATGCAAGTGCGCTTGCACTAATTTCGCGATAGTAGCATCTGTGCCAATGAGCGTTGCTCGTTGTTTATCACACAGATGGCGGTCGTTTTGAGGTTGAGGGGCAATTGCGAGTCGCTTACGATTGTATTCAACACTCGTTCTAGTTTTTTGAAGAATAGTTATCAGTTCAGTAATTGGCAATGCCCTGCTTTGGATTTTCACTACGATATTTTCTAACGAATCGTGGTTATGAACAAGGTTCCCGCTTTGAGCATCAATACTGCAAAGATCTATTTTTACATTGTATTGTATCTGCAGAGGGTTGGAAGGTGAGGTCATTTTTAACTCCGGTTTAGTGAGCGCAAAAGCCTACAGGAATCGAAAAATAACGTCGATAGATTATTGAACGCCGACTTGTTTTTACCCGATTTTCTATTTCTTACCGACTACTAAAAGAACACCAATCGCGACAAACCCAAGCGCGCTGAGAAGGGGAAACGAGAGAAAGCCAAAGAGGGAGAAGATGGGAATGGTGCAATAGTCGGGATGTTCGCAGAGAAGGTGGCTGTGGAATGCAGGAAAATGGGTTGTGATCTCTTGATAAAAGGCGAAGAGGGCGCCGATGAGAACGAGAGGCAAGCAGTAGAGGCCGAGTTGTCGATCGTCTTTGTAAGCGGCGATGCCGAGAAAGAGGACGAGGGGAAAGAGGGCGATCCTCTGATACCAACAGAGGCGGCACGGCTCCATATGGAGCACTTCACCGAAATAGAGGCTCACCAATAACCCGGATAAGGCAATGAGCCAGGCTAAGTAGAGGGCGTATGCGCGTACCATGTCCTCTGCATACACGATTGGAAAATTACTGAAAAGCGCGCATTTCCATTGCGAGTTCGAGGAGCACGAAGAGAAAGAGGAGGAGGAGCATCGCCTTGCCTCCGCCGAGTTGGAGCGGCCCTCCGTGCCCCTCTTTTCCATAGCGGGCAACCCACGCCATAAGGGTCGGGAGAAGGCCGAGGAGAAGGGCGCAGCCGATGCCGCCTGCAAAGACGAGGGCGATGATGAAGACATGGGGATTGACCAGGGCGATCAGCAGCGGCGGCCCAAATGTGAGAAGGGCGAGGAGCAGCTTTCTCAGGCCACGCTTCGGAAGGCTGAGTCCATCGGCAAGAAAATCCAAGAGGCCGAGAGTGACCCCTAAGAAGGAGGTGGAGATGGCGAAAAAGGCAAACGCCTGTCCAATGGCTGTGAGGAAAGGAGAGATTCCCTGGTCTTTGAGAGGAGCGACGGCCGTTTGGCCCAATTGTTTGGCGGCTTCGAGATCCTCGACAGAGACGATCCCCAAGATGAGGAATTCCCAGAGGAGGTAGATCAGGAAGGCGATCGAAGTGCCGGCAATGATGGCGATCCGCACTTTTTGGGCGTCTCGCTTGAGATAGGCGGTGAGGCTCGGGATGACTCCCTGATAACTGAAGGAGGTGAACACCACCGGCAACGCAATGAGGGAACCGTGCCAGTTAGCCGTTTGGAGCCGGGAAATTTGGACAAAGGGGAGGCCCAGGAATACGAAGGCCACATAGGCGATGAGAAGCCCCGCCATGAGAACCCCGTTGAGGCGATCGACCTTTCGGGCTCCCCAATAGACCCACGGAGCCAGCAGAGCGACAAAGAGGAGCTGCCCGAAGCAAAGATCGATCCCTAGCCATCGGTGCAATAGATCCCCCCCTCCCGAGATATAAGCCACGCTCAGGCAATAAAAGAGGAAGAGATAGAGGATCCAAGCAAATATTTTGCCCCAACGCCCCAGATAGGTGGTCGCCATGGTGACGAGATTCGCATCGGGGGGGAGTTTGAGGCAGAGCTCCAAGAGGAGGAGCCCCGTACAGGTCATGAACATCCAGCAGAGAAAGTAGACGAAGAAAGCGGGGAAAAATCCCCCCACAGCGGTCACAACCGGAAGGGCCAACATCCCCGCCCCGATCGAGGTCCCCGCGACCAACAATGTACCGCCTAAAATGTGTTTCATTCGCTGCTTGACTATTTAAGGGTTTATACTATACGCTGACAGGGTATTTAGAGTCTATCAAAGAGCAGGAATTTGCAACCGAAAGTTTACACCATCGACGAGCACCAGATCGCTCCCGACAAAATCGACCAACACGCCCACTACGTCATCCAAAAGCTCCGCGAAGCGGGCCATACGGCCTACCTCGTCGGCGGCGGAGTGCGCGACCTGCTCTTGAAGCAGCGCCCCAAATACTTTGACGTCTCCACCTCGGCCAAACCCGAGGAGATCCGCAGCCTCTTCCGCAATGCGATCCTGATCGGCCGCCGTTTTCGCCTGGCCCACATCCGATTCGGCCGCAAAGTGATCGAAGTCTCCACCTTCCGCGCGGGAGCCACGGAAGAAGCGGGGCTCATCGTCCGCGATAATGAGTGGGGCTCTGAGGAGCAAGACGTTCTGCGCCGCGACTTCACGATCAACGGCCTCTTCTACGATCCCGAGACGCAAAAAGTGATCGATTATGTCGATGGATATCCCGATCTCGAAAAGCGGATTCTCCGCTCGATCGGCTCCCCCGAAGTGCGCTTCACCCAAGATCCCGTCCGGATGATCCGCCTCCTCAAATTCTGCGCCCGCTTCAACTTTGAGATCCATCATCCCACCCTCGAAGCGCTCCTCAACTGCAAAGGGGAAATCCTCAAGAGCTCTTCCGCTCGCATCTTCGAAGAACTTCTTCGAATGCTCGAATCGGGCGCCTCGCGCGCCTTCTTCCGCCTGCTGGATGAATATGGCCTCTTAAAACCCCTCT
>CAYNWC010000148.1:0-3155 GCA_964400805.1 uncultured bacterium
ATATACGCCCTTAAAGAGGCATCTGTGGCTTTTGCCACGCGAACATAAAGTTTGTTGGGGAGAAAGTAATCCTTGATATGTTTGGCATGTCCCAGCTGCGTGCATGGATTGGAACATTTTGGCGGATACAGAACACCGATTTCGATCTTTGGAGTTGTAGAAAGACTGGTCATACAAATTCCTTCCTGTCTCGTAGTTCTATTGCGGCGGCGGCGATACATACATCGGGCCTGCCTTCCTTAAAAAAGGTCAAAGTATGTGGATGGACAAATTGAACGGTTTTTTCGGTGGTTTTTACAAATGGATTATACCAAATAGCCCAACCGTTTGCAGTTTTGTGATGCCACTTGTTAAAATCTTCTACCGTAGAAAATTTTTCCATTCCTTTCAGAGTTGGATCGTTTTTCATCTGTGTGAATTCTTCCGCAGAAATATCTCTCCAGTCACCGGGACTTCCTTCGCCAACCGCGACGATCTTGCGCCCCGCTTCCGCCGGCATGTGAAATGAAACTAACGCTGTTAGAGATTCGGTCGCAACTTTTGTCACTTGAATTTGATGGATATGCGGCTCATAGTTTGCGCAGGGGAGAGGACATCTTGATCGATAGTCGATGGGTAGAGTCATCATACAATTTCCTGTGTTAACGCAATTTGTCTAAGAGGAGAGAAACAAGATTTGCAATGGGAACCCGCTCCTGCTTCATCGTGTCGCGATCGCGGAGCGTTACCGTATCATTTTCAAGCGTATCAAAATCGATCGTCACGCAGAAGGGCGTACCGAGTTCGTCTTGGCGGCGGTAGCGCTTGCCGATGGCGCCCGATTCGTCATATTCGCAGGCGGTGATGGCTTGGAGTTGCTCAAAGACCTTTTGCGCTTTTTCAGCGAGGGGCTCTTTCTTCATGAGAGGGAAGACGGCCACCTTGACGGGGGCAATGCGGGGAGAGAGGTGCAAAACGGTGCGCGTTTCGCCGTTTTCTAGCTGCTCTTCATCATAGGCATCGCAGAGGAGGGCGAGAAGCGTTCTCTCGACACCGAAGGTGGGCTCGATGACGTGGGGGACGAACTTTTCCCGCGTCTCGGGATCGGTATAGTCGAGCGTTTGCCCGGAGATGGCAGCGTGTTGCTTGAGGTCAAAATCGGTGCGGTAGGCGAGGCCATAGAGCTCCGAGGTGCCGAAGGGGAAATCGTAGACGAGATCGACGGTGCGCTTGGAATAGTGGGAGAGCTGCTCTTTGGGGTGCTCTTTTTCATGGACGCGGGCGGGGTTTAAGCCGATGCTCTTGCACCAGGCGTGCATGGCTTGAAGCCAGTCGGTAAAGGATTGTTTCCAGTCGGCTTCGCGGATGAAGTATTCGATCTCCATTTGCTCGAACTCGATGACGCGGAAGACAAAATTGCCCGGCGTGATCTCATTGCGGAAGGCTTTGCCGATCTGGGCGACGCCGAAGGGGATGCGGACCCGCATGGTGTCGACGATGTTCTTGTAGTCGAGAAAGATCGCCTGGGCGGTCTCGGGGCGCAGATAAGCGACATCGCCGTCGCCACCGGTCTTGCTCATGTGGGTAGAAAACATGAGATTGAAGTTGCGGGCTTCGGTGAAGTCTTGGGCGCCGCATTTGGGACACTTCACTTTGTGGGTGCGGATCAGGTCGGTCATTTGGATGAGAGTGAGGCCATCGCCATTTTTCTGGAGAGCTTCTTCGATGAGGTGGTCGCAGCGGAAGCGGCTTTTGCATGCCTTGCAGTCGATGAGGGCGTCGTTAAACCCCTCGAGGTGCCCCGAAGCGGCCCACGCTTTTGGATGGAGAAGAATGGGGCCGTCGAGGCCGACGATGTCGCGCCGTTTCTGCACGAACGTCTGCCACCAGAGATCCTTCACGTTCTTTTTGAGCTGGGCGCCATAAGGGCCGAACGAGTAGGTATTGGCAAATCCTCCATAGATCTCAGAGCCGGGGTAGATGAACCCGCGCCGTTTGCAGAGGGCGACGATCGGCTTCAGGCTATCTTGGATGTTCTTGACTTGGTTCATATATTCGCATAACAATATAGCAAATGACCGACTTTAGCTTAAATCTTTTATGTAGGACAAGGCGTCATTTGCTCCCCTTGACCCTCGATACGCTTCGGGCTCAGAAGGGCTCCTTTGAGGTTCTGTTGCTCGATGGGGAAGGGTCGGGGCGCCTCGCCGATCTGGGCAAGCGCTACCCTGAACTCGCACTGCGGGTTGAAGACGCCTCGGGCCGCACGCTGGCGGAGATCATGAACCGGGGCGCTGAGCTGTCGCGGGGCAAATATCTCCAATTCATCGAACCTGGCGATCGCTACCTCTCCCAGCATGGGTTGGCCTTTCTCTCGGAGTTCATCCAACAGCACGGGGAGCCCGATCTCATCTATACCCATTCGCTCTTTCAGGGAGTGATTTCTCCGGTGGATTTGAAAACGGCTCACTCTCCCTGGTTTCTCCGGTCGAAATTGCTCCACTTAGGAGGATTCGATCGCCATTTAGAACTGCGCCCCACTCTCGATTTCCTCTGCCGTCTTTTGCAAAAACCGGAGACGCAGACCCTCTTTTGTCCGCGCGTCTTGCTCGACCCGGTCTCCGCGCGAACAGGGGCTAAAGATGCAATGAGCTATGCGCGGGAAACTTGCAAAATCCTCTATCGTCACTATGGCTTTTGGCATACGATGAAGTGGATGTTTGTTCAAGATCCGAAAGAAGCCTTGCGGCGGAGCGCCGCGTTCCTCAAACAGGCCTTTTGGCAGGCCGATTAATAGCGCGGTTGCTTATCCACCCACCGCTTGATCCATCCATCCAGAGAAATGCGCCCTGGCCCAAAGGTAAAAACCAGCAGGCAGGTGATCAGATAGGGATAAGGCTGTTGGATGACGAGGATGAGAGGATCGGTGACGAAGCGGAAGTTCGCCAGGTACTCGGCATGGGCGGTGCTGAGGGCCGTTACCATGATAAAGATGAGGGGAAGGGCGACGAGGCGCGAGGCGAAGCCGACCATCAACAATATTCCTCCAACCATCTCGAGCCAAGCGATCTCATGCGCGTGAAAGTCGGGATGGGGAATGTGCAGTTTGGTAAAAAAATCGATTGTCCCATCCATATTTTGGAGTTTGTCCCAGCCGGTCAAAAAGCATTCATGCC
>CAYNWC010000149.1:0-3153 GCA_964400805.1 uncultured bacterium
ATGGCGTGAAGGACATGAAAGAGCGGATCCTCGAATTCATCTGCGTCGGCAAATTGACCGGCGGGGTGAAGGGGAGCATCATTTGCCTAGTCGGCCCGCCCGGCGTCGGGAAAACGAGCATTGGCAAGAGCGTCGCACGCGCGTTGAACCGGAAGTTCTACCGCTTTTCGGTCGGTGGCATGCGCGATGAAGCGGAGATCAAGGGGCACCGGCGCACCTATATCGGCGCCATGCCGGGCAAAATGATCCAGGCGCTCAAATATTGCCAGACGATGAATCCGGTCATCATGCTCGATGAAGTGGATAAGATGGGCGCCAGCTTCCACGGCGATCCCGCCTCCGCTTTGCTCGAGGTGCTCGATCCCGAGCAAAATAAGGACTTCCTCGATCACTATCTCGATGTCCGGTGCGATCTTTCCAACGTCTTATTTATCGTCACGGCGAACGTCCTCGACACGATCCCCGAGCCGCTCAAAGACCGGATGGAGATCCTCCGCCTCTCCGGCTATATCCAAACGGAGAAAGTGGAGATCGCGCGCAAATATCTCGTTCCGCGCAACCGAAAGAATATGGGGTTGAAGCCCAGCGACATCAACTTCAGCAAAGGGGCCCTCGCTCATATCATCAACGGCTACGCGCGCGAATCGGGCGTCCGCAGCCTCGAGAACAATATTAAAAAGATCATGCGGAAAGTCGCCGTAAAGATTGCCCGCTCATCGAAAAAGAGCGCGCGCGTTCTCCTTACCGAAAAGAGTATCAGCACCTATCTCGGCAAGCCCATTTTCACCAGCGATCGCTACTACAAAGTGACCCCCGTCGGTGTGACGACGGGCCTTGCTTGGACCGCGCTGGGAGGCGCCACGCTCTATGTCGAGGCGGTGAAATATCCGACAGAAAAGACCGAGATGAAGCTCACCGGACAAGCGGGCGATGTGATGAAAGAGTCGGCCCAAATCGCCTGGACCTACGCGCAGAGCAACGTCCATCGCTACGCGCACGACATCCCCTTCTTTGAGAAATCGCAGATCCATCTCCACATTCCCGAAGGAGCGACTCCCAAAGATGGCCCTTCGGCGGGCGTGACGATGACCACCTCTTTGCTCTCTTTGCTCCTCAATACGCCGGTGCGCAACAATCTCGGCATGACGGGTGAATTGACCCTTACGGGTCGCGTTCTCCCCATCGGCGGCCTCAAAGAGAAGTTGATCGCCGCGCGCCGCTCGAAGATCACTGCGCTGATTTTCCCGAAGGAAAACTTGCGCGACTATGACGAACTCCCCGACTACCTGAAAAAGGGACTCGAGGTTCACTTTGTCGAAAATTACGACGATGTATTTCGCATCGCATTCCCCCATTTGAAGGTATATTCCCATGATGCCCGTGTGGCTCCAAAAAAAACTCGTCGCGCCCGAGCGTCTTGAAGAGAAGGTCGCGGCGCTCCGCGCGCAGAAGTTGACGATCGCGACGCTCAACGGCTCTTTTGACCTGTTGCATGCGGGGCACCTTTTCATCATCCATCAGGCCTCCTTGCAGGCCGACCGGCTCCTCGTCGCCCTCAATTCCGACGCCTCGATCCAGCAGTACAAAAGCGCCGATCGCCCCATCATCCCCCTCTCCTATCGCCTTGAAATGATGGCCGCCCTTGAGTTCGTCGACTATGTGACCTATTTTGAGGAGACCGATCCGCGCGAACTCCTCGCAAAAATCAAACCCGACGTCCACGTCAATGGCGCTGAATATGGCGCGCAGTGCATTGAAGCCGACATCGTAACAGCCCATGGCGGCCGCCTCCATTTGGTAGAGCGCATTCCCCATTTAGCCACCTCCACCCTCATAGAGAAGATCCAAGCATGCGCGCGATAGGCACCCTCCCCCACGAAAATCAAGCGCGCCGTCTGGCCCACTATCTCACCAGTCAAGGGATCATCAGTAGCTGCGAGGTTTCGTTTAACCCTTCCAACGGACAGATGTCCTATCAGATTTGGATCCACGACGAGGATAAAATCCCCCAAGCCAGCGTCATTTTGGCCGCCTTCGAGCAAAACCCCTCCGATCCCAAGTTTGAAACGCAAGTCGTCGAAGAGCCTCTCCCCGTTGTCGATGAAGAGCTGCCTCCTGCGCCGCCGCCCCATCGCTTTGGCACCCATCTCACCACCTTTTTGCTCTCCCTCTGCGTCTTTATTTTCTTTCTCAACACCGTGCAGGAGATCCCCTTGCGCGAAGAGAAACCGTCCCAGCAGACGCTTCTCATGACTCCCATCCAAGCAGCGCTCCTCTACGATCTGCCTCCCGACCTGGAGGGTCACCTCCAAACTCTCGACAAAACCCCCTATTGGCGCGGCCTCTATGATTGGGTTGTCCTCAAAATCAAAGGGGCAGACACTTCTCTCGGGCAAGGGCCTCTCTTTTCCCGCATCCGCCAGGGAGAGATCTGGCGCCTCTTCACCCCTTGCGTGCTCCACTATGATCTCCTCCACATCCTCTTCAACATGCTCTGGCTCTGGTATCTCGGCAGGCCCATTGAGCAGCGGATCGGCCCCTGGCGCACCCTTCTTCTCACCCTCATCGCCGGCATCGGGTCCAACACCATCCAATATCTCATGAGCGGCCCCTTTTTCATCGGCTATTCGGGCATCGTCACCGCACTAGCCGGCTTTATTTGGATGCGCGAGCGGATCGCTCCCTGGGAAGGCTATCCCCTCAATCGGGGCACCATCCTCTTCCTCCTCTTTTTCATCGGCGCCATCTTTGTCCTTCAAGTCGTCGCCTTTTGCATCCAGATTTTCACCGCGCACAATTTCGCCCCCAACATCGCCAACACCGCCCACATTGCCGGCGCCCTCATCGGCGCAGCCCTCGCCCGCTCCTCCTACTTTGCCCAAAGGATGAAAACATGAGCGTGCGCGACATCATCATCCTCGGCTGCTCCAGTCAGCAACCCACTCGTTATCGCAACCATGGCGCCTATCTCCTCCGCTGGAACGATGAAGGGCTCCTCTTTGATCCCGGTGAAGGGACGCAGCGGCAGTTCATCTTTGCCGACATCGCCCCTCCCGTTGTCACCCGCATCTTCATCAGCCACTTTCACGGAGACCATTGCCTTGGCCTCGGCTCGATGCTCATGCGCCTCAACCTCGACAAAGTGACTCACCC
>CAYNWC010000150.1:0-3104 GCA_964400805.1 uncultured bacterium
CACCCGATCCATTGCTATTATCCCGCCAGCGGCAAAAAATACTTCGACCGCCTCCGCTACAGCTGCATCTACAAAGAGAACATCACCGTCGTCGAGCATCCCGTGCGCCAAGCGGGCCTCGTCGAAGACGATGGCAAATTCCGCATCGAAGCCCAATTCCTCGACCATGGCGTCGAGAACATCGGCTGGCGCATCACCGAGCCAGATGCAGTCAAGTTTCACAAAGAAGAGCTCAAGAAACTCCAACTCGATGGTCCCATTATCCGCCAGTTAGAGAAAGAGGGGAAAGTGTGTCATAATGGCCGCTGGATTCTCCTCGAAGAGGTGAGCCATCTCCGTCCCGGCGACGCCTTTGCCTACATCGTCGACACGCGTCCCTGTCCCGAAGCGCGCCTGCTCGCCCAAAATGCCAAAGTTCTCCTCTGCGAGAGCACCTATCTCGACTCTGAGCGGGCCCTGGCCAACGAGTACAAGCACATGACCTCCAAGCAAGCTGCTGAGCTTGCTCGCGATGCCCAGGTTCACACCCTCATCCTCACCCACTTTTCCGCCCGCTACCGCGATCCCGAAGAACTCGGCATCGAAGCGCGCCACACCTTCCCCAACACCCTCGTCGCCGAGGATCTGAGACGGTTCCCATTCCCGAAGTAAGAGAGAAAATATAACCACCCGCGAACAAAGTTCGCTAGAGCTCACAGAGCCCACAGAGGCGCGAAATGCGCAAGAGATGACTCAAAGAAAAAGGCGATAATTTGTTTTGAAGAAAGTTCCCAGCTTCTTAGCCATTGTTCTGCTGATGGGTCTTTTCCCCGTCTCCATCTCACTGATATGATGCTGGCTAATCCCTAAAGATTGCGCGAGTTCTACTTGAGTCAGTCCTTCCTTATGCCGACGCCCCCGGAGCATCACCCCGCTTTCAGAGAATTTCTTAATCCTCTTTTTGAAGGAATCTCTCCACGCAATACTCTTCTCTCGAGGAGAAGCGCTGGACACTTTCTTTTCCCGCCTAGTAGGGCGCGTTTTCGTGTGTACCGACATAGTAGACCTCTACAATCCTTTCTCTCTTATTTACAATTTTCCAGCAAGCAACGTATGTGGGCTTTCCTTTCTGTAGATGGCAATGGAAAGCATTGTCTGGCACTTCTTTCCCTTTCTTAAGTGGCCCATAATTTTTCCATTCTTTCCGATAGGGCCCCAATAAGGCTATCTCTTTAGTCAAGGCCGCAATGATATCCTGCACATAGCCAGGAAGCCTGTCCTTCGCTTTGTCAGCTTTAGGCGTTAAGCTTACGCCCCAGGGGAATTTCTGTTTCTCAGTCTTGCTTCTGTTCCCTACTCTGAGTATGGCGGCGGCGGTGCTGAAGGCTTCAGACCAGGGGGTAGATTGAAAAAGGCTGATGCTACGTATTCATAGTGCGGCGGTTGGGCTAAGGGATACATATGGTCATTGTAGTGAGGAAGCCCTTGGAGGAGAACCTGCGCAGACCTTACAACGTTTTGATAGGAACTGGATAGCTCTTGATCCGTATTCCAGTAGTAAACAGTGGCGAAGACTCCTGCAGCAACGGAGGCGATGAGGAGGATTTGCCCTGCGGTGATGAGCGCCGAGGCGGCTGCGAATGCGCCGATCGTAATGGCGGCAGCGCTAGCCAAACATCCAAACGCTGCAATCGCGTAACTGCGGGTTTTGTCGTAGAGTGTTTCATCGATTTCTAACTCATTCTTTATCAGTGTCCTTAGGGCGTGTTTCATGGGCGCAGTCAATGCGGGTGGTAGTGCTTCTCGACTGGCTTCCCGAGTTTTTTGGACCGTCTGATAGGTGCGGAGAGCGGGCTTGAGCGTAAAGGCGAAAAGTCCCGCGGCTCCAATGGTCAAGATGCCGCCGATCACTTTCCACTTCGACAAACGCTCTTCTTCCTTTTCCTTTTCGCTCTTAGGGGCCGCAGGGGCAGATTGGATAATCGTTGTTGGACGGCTGCTCCAGTCCCAGTTCCAGCTGCGATCTGTATAATTGAGGACGAGAGGGCAATGGCTCGGGTTGATGTGTCTCTGGACAAATGCGTCATTCACGTGCCTTAGTACGGGCAGATTGAGAGCTCGACCCGCTCTGAATTCGGCTGTTCTGACGTACTCTTCTAAAGAATTTTTGCTAAAAAATGAAACCGACATAGATCCCCCTGATTCTTGGACGGCGGACAGTTTAAGGGCTTTAGATTATTTTTGTCTAATCTGAGCGGCGGCGATCGCAAAAGCGCAGGCAACGTTGAGGGAATTCTTGGCGCCGAAGAGGGGGATTTCAAGGAGGGTGTCGACCTCTTTGAGCGATTCGTTGGAGATGCCATATTCCTCATTGCCGAGGATGAGGGTGAAGGAGGGCGGGAAGGTGAAGGAGGCGAGGGGGAGGGCGGCGTCGCTGGTGTCGAGGGCAATGAGGGGGCGGCAGACGGAGGTGAGCGCGATGTTCTGGAAGCAGGGGACAAGGGCGGCTGCGCCCATGGCGGTGCGCTGGACCTTTTCATTGTCGATGAAGGGGGTTTTGTCGGAGAAGTAGAGGCGGCCGATGCGGAGCGCTTCGATGGTGCGGAGGATGCGGCCGACGTTGTAGGCGGAACGGACGTGATCGAGGTAGATGGCGATGTTGGGGAAGGGGAGCTTGGGAGTGCGATCGCCGGTGCGAAGGGCGGGAAGGAGGTTGTGCTCTTTGAGGGAGAGGCCGGCTTGCTGGAGATGCCAGTGGTATCGGTCGGCGAGGGCTTTAAAATCGGTGTGGATGTAGGGATTGAAATGGATCCAATCGAGGAGTTGATTGTAGTAGGTGAGATCGGTGTGCTTTTCTTCGTAGGCTTTGCGGAGAAGCTCGGCGCACTTTTTATGCCGAGCTTTGAGATCTAGTTGAAGAAATTTTCGCTTTTCAAAGGTAATACCGTCTATCATAAATACTCTTCACAATCGCAAGCGCCTTTACCCTGCGCGCCTGCGCCTTCACTCGAGCCAACTTGATGCAAGTTAGGCTCTCGCTCCAGGCTTTGGTGCTCGGGAAAATGCGCCGTGCGCTTGTAAAGATTATTTATAATAAACGGTATCATTTGGCTGGAGCGAGTTTT
>CAYNWC010000151.1:0-1743 GCA_964400805.1 uncultured bacterium
TGGTGACATGTGGAGGGATTGTTCATAAGTGGTTCAAAAGGTGGTGATAGGTTGTCGACAAGAAAGTGGGTTGTTCAAAAGGGGGGCTTTTTAAACAGGCTATCGACAAGTTATGAACCATTTTTTTCCTCTCGGTAGGCCCCCTATTCTATCAACATTTCCACAGAAACAGAAGAAGAGGAATATTCTATGTATATAAATATATATTCCTAGACGGTTGTGGTATATAATGGCGCTCATGGTTGAAGGCTTCTTCTCGTTGGAAAAATATGCGCATCGAGCTCTTTGGAAGGAGGGAGAACCTGTCTGGTTTCCTTTGTTGCAGTTAACAGAATATTTGAAAGGGTGGCAAGGATCGATTGAAATCGACTTACCTTCAGGCGTTTTTCTAGAAAATGCAGACCAAATTTCGATCGGCGCGGGAACGGTGATTGAACCGGGGGTATTGATCCGAGGGCCATGCATCATTGGTAAGGGATGCGTGATTCGGCATGGGGCCTATCTGCGGGAGAATGTGATTTGCGGCGATGGATGCCACATCGGGCATGGCGCGGAGCTGAAGCAGTCGATTTTATTGGATGGAGCGCACGCGACTCACTTCGTCTATGTGGGCGATTCAATTTTGGGAAATGGGGTCAATTTGGGGGCGGGCGTGAAATGCGCGAACCTCCGGTTGGATCGGCGCGATGTGTGGGTTGTGTGGGAGGGAAAACGGGTGAAAACGGGGTTGAAGAAATTGGGGGCGATCGTGGGCGATCGAGTCCAAATTGGCTGCAACTCTGTGCTGAATCCAGGAACGCTAGTGGGGCGAGAGAGTTTTGCCTTTCCACTGCTCTCTCTGAGCGGATCAATTCCTGCGCGCAGCCAAGTGGATGGGAAGGGCGTTAGGCCAATCGAACAAAAGGTTCTTGAGAAATTACTATGTCAACCGACTTCTACCGCTCCCGTATAGAAACGGAGCTGCGCCTGTTTGTCGAACAGATGGGCGAAAAAAATGGACTGCGCGATGCGTGCGAATACGCATTGCTGAATGGAGGCAAGCGGCTCCGCCCGAGTTTGGTGTTGATGATCGCCGATGCGTTGGGAGGCGGTTTCGATGTGATGCCGGCGGCGTTGAGCGTGGAGTTCTTCCACACGGCCTCGCTGATCGCCGACGATCTGCCTTGCATGGATGACGACGATATGCGGAGAAATCGCCCTTCGCTGCATAAGGCGTTTGGGGAGAACGTGGCGCTCTTGGCGAGCTATACGTTGATTGCAGAGGGGTATGGAGGGATTTATCGGAATAGCCGAAAGAACCCGCAGGCCGATATCGCTCTCTGTTTAGAGGCCGCGACGCGGTGCGCAGGCATTTCGGGCGCGACGAATGGGCAATTCCTCGATCTCTTTCCTCCCGATCGGAGCTTGGAGACGATCCAAAAAATCCTCTTTCAAAAGACGGGGACGCTGTTTGAGATCGCGTTCGTATTTGGCTGGCTTTTCGGCGGCGGAAGCGTAGAGCGGTTGGCTACTGTCCGAGACTGCGCCTATCATTTGGGGATGGCCTTCCAAATAGCCGATGATTTGTTGGATTTTGAAGAGGATAGCGGGATCAATATCGCCGTCGTTTGTGGCAAAGAGGAGGCGACGCGTCTTTTTGAGGCGGAGATGGAGAGGCTCGCAGTAAAGCTGCGAGCCTTGGGACTGTGGAATCCAATGTTCCAGGAAATGGTGGCGTGGCTCTGGCGCTATCCGACGGGAACT
>CAYNWC010000151.1:1753-3068 GCA_964400805.1 uncultured bacterium
CGTAAATCGCCTTCTCGATCTCATCGGCTAGCTTGGAATTGCTTTTCAACTCTTCGCGCGCAGCCTCTCTTCCTTGGCCGAGGCGGTGGGATTGGTAGCTGAACCAAGTCCCCTTCTTTTCAATGACGCCCATTTCAACGCCGACATCGATGAGAGAGCCGATGTGGGAGATCCCCTCGTTGAAGAGGATGTCGAATTCTGCGACCTGAAAAGGGGGCGCGCACTTGTTTTTCACCACTTTGACTTTCACGCGCGAGCCGATATCGGCAGCGGCGTCGTTGGCCTTGATGCCGGTGAGGCGCCGGATGTCGAGGCGGATCGAGGCGTAGAACTTGAGCGCGCGGCCGCCGCTAGTGGTCTCGGGATTGCCGAACATGACGCCGATTTTCTCGCGGATCTGGTTGATGAAGATGGCGCAGGTATTGCTGCGAGCGAGAGTGGCTGTGAGTTTGCGCAGCGCTTGCGACATCATGCGCGCTTGCAAGCCCATGAATTGATCGCCGATCTCCCCTTCGAGCTCCGATTTGGGGACGAGGGCGGCGACCGAGTCGATGACAATGATGTCGACGGCATTCGAGCGGGCAAGCATCTCCGCGATATTCAATGCCTCTTCGCCGTTATCGGGCTGGGAAATCATAAGGTCGTCGATGTTCACGCCGATTTTCGCAGCGTAGGCAGGATCTAGGGCGTGTTCCGCATCGATATAAGCGGCAAGGCCTCCATTTTTCTGCGCACTCGCTACGATGTGGGTGGCGAGCGTCGATTTACCTGAAGATTCAGGGCCGTAGAGCTCTATGATCCTTCCGCGCGGAACTCCGCCGATGCCCAGGGCGAGGTCGAGAGAAACGGCGCCCGTTTTGATGACGCTGAGGCCGCCTGCAGAAGAGTGTTGGCCGAGCGACATGATCGCTCCCTCTCCAAATTGCTTTTGGATGTGAGCGATGGCAAGTTCCAGCGCCTTCTTTTTGCCGGAATCGGTCGTTGATGATTGCTGAGACATAGATTGTCCCTCCTTTTTCTTTAAGAATGAGAGCTCCATCTCCTTCTAGTCAAAGAAAAAAAAATCTCTTTCTGGTAACTGTAAGAAAATGGTGAATTCATGATCTTGGCTGGAGATATCGGCGGAACCCATACACGGCTCGCTTTTTTTGAAAATGGGGAGAAAATCGTCGAGAGAAAATATCCAAGCCGCGAATCTGCCGACCTCGAGAGTATTGTTAAGCAGTTTCTCCAAAAAGAGAAAAGAAAAGTATCGAGGGCCTGTTTTGGGATTGCGGGCGCTGTCAGAAATGGAAAATGCAAGGCGACCAATCTG
>CAYNWC010000152.1:0-3054 GCA_964400805.1 uncultured bacterium
GCGGCGAGGGCTTTAAAGTCGGTGTGAAGGTAGGGATGGTAGTGCATCCAGGCGAGAAGTTCGTTGTAGTAGGAGAGGTCAGCCGATTGTTGTTCGTAATGGAGACGGAGGAGCTCAGCGCACTTTTTATGGCGCTGGGGCGCGTCAAGTTGGAGGAACTTGCGCTTGGTGAAAGTCATTTTGCGGCCGAAAGCTTTCTCTTCTTCTCGAGGTACTCTTCGAGAGGGCCGGCGTGAACGTGGATCCCATCCTCTTCAAGGGCGATGATTTTGGTGGCAAAGCCGTTGATGAGCTCCCGGTCATGGGTGGCGACGATGGCGGTCCCTTTATAGTCTTCGAGGCCCCAGGCGAGGGCGGAGACGGCTTCGAGGTCAAGGTGGTTGTTGGGCTCGTCGAGGATGAGGAGATTGGGGGTGGTGAGGACGAGGCTGCCGATAATAAGGCGTCCCGCTTCGCCGCCGGAGAGGTTGCGAAGGGGTTTGAAGGCGTCGTCGCCGCCGAAGAGCATCTTGCCGAGGATGCCGCGGACGTCTTGGTCGTAGACGATCTCTTTGCGGGCCTTGAGCCAATCAAAGGCCGTTTCGTCGCTGTGTTTGACGAGTACTTCGCCGTGGTTTTGGGGGCGGTAGCCGATCTCGACAGAGTGGCCGACGATGACTTTGCCGCTGTCAGGAGGGAGGAGGCCGGCGAGGGTTTTGAGGAGGGTGGTTTTACCGCGGCCGTTGTTGCCGATGACGGCGATCTTGTCGCCGCGATGGAACTCGCAGGTGAAATTGCGGATGACGGGAGGGCCGCCGTAACCTTTAGTGAGATGATCGGCTTTGAGGGAGACTTGCCCCGCTTGCTTTTCGGGAATGGGGAAGCGGATGTAGGGGCGCTGGATGTTTGATTTTTTGAGGTCGAATGGTTGGAGGCGATTGATCTCGCGGATGCGCGATTGCACTTGGCTGGCGCGGGTTCCGGCGCCGAACTTGGCGACGAACTCTTTGAGCTGGGAGATTTTCTTCTCTTTGGCTTTGTTTTCATCCTCGGCGCGGGAGCGGACGGCGGTTTTGGTGACGAGCATGGAGTCGTAGTTGCCTGGATAGGTGATGATGGTCTCGTAGTCGATGTCGGCGATGTGGCTGCAAATCGAGTTGAGGAAGTGGCGGTCATGGCTGACGACGACGAGGGTCCCTTTGTAATTGTGGAGGAACTCTTCGAGCCAGGAGATCGATTCGAGGTCGAGGTGGTTGGTCGGTTCGTCGAGAAGGAGCGCTTGCGGATTGCCGAAGAGAGCTTGACAGAGAAGGGCGCGGAATTGCCGGTCGGTGGGAACTTCATGCATCTTTTTTCGGTGCTGCTCTTCGGGGATGCCCATGCCGATGAGAAGCACTTCGGCTTCCGACTCAGCGGAGTAGCCCTCTTCGTCGGCGATGATCTCTTCGAGCTCGCCGAGGCGCATGCCGATCGCGTCGGTCATCTCTTCGTCGTAGAGGCGGTCCCGCTCGGTCATCGCATTCCAGAGGCGGGTATTGCCCATGATCACCGTATCGAGGACCGTGCAGTCGCGGAAATCCTCGATCCGCTGTTTGAGGAAACCCACTTTTTTGGGGAGTGTGACGATGCCGGTGGTGGCAGGCTCGACCCCCATGACGATTTTAAGAAGGGTCGACTTGCCCGAACCATTGGGCCCTGTGAGGCCATAGCGGCAGCCGTCATTGAACGTGAAGGTCACATCTTCAAAGAGAGTGCGGTTGCCCACGCGCTTGGAAATTTTTTCTAAGGTGATCATGGGAAAAAATGATAGCATAAAGCCATGGACCTTTTCAAGGCTGTCGACCAGTTTCTGGCCTATTTGGAGCGAACCAAGGGCGCCTCGCCCCATACTCTCCGCGGATACCGGATCGATTTAACCTCTTTTTTGAGTTTTGTCGGCAAAGAGGCGGTCACCAAATGGGCCATCCGCCGCTACCTGGCGCGCCTTCACGAGGAAAAGCGGAGCGCCCGGACCGTTTTGCGCCGCCTTTCGGCGCTGCGCAGCTTCTATCGGCACGCGATCCGGGAGAAGTGGGTCTCTGAAAACCCCGTCGAAGATATCGATGGGCCGAAAAAAGAGAAGCGTCTCCCCATCTCCATTGCCTATGAACAGGTGCAGCACCTCTTCAACCAGCCCGATACGACCTCTTATGCGGGCTTCCGCGACCGAGCGATTATGGAGCTCTTTTATAGTTCGGGACTCCGCTTGAGCGAGGTCGCGGGCCTCAACCGGCGCGATTTTGACGCCAAAAATTTGGTATTAAATATCTTTGGCAAAGGGAAGAAGCAGCGGCAAGCGCCCATCACGGCGACGGCGGCCGAATGGCTCACTCGCTATCTTGCCCATCCCGAACGGGAGGAGGAAGACCCCCAGGCTATTTTTCTCAATCAGCGGGGCGGGCGTCTCACAGCCCGCTCGATCGATCGAAACTTTGCCGCCTACCTCAAGGCGAGTGGCCTGTCGGAGCGGGTGACGCCCCACACCATCCGCCATACGATTGCCACCCACTGGCTCGAAAAGGGGATGGATCTCAAGACCATCCAAATGCTCCTCGGCCACACTTCGCTCGCCACCACCACCATCTACACCCACGTTTCGCCCAAACTCAAGCGGCAAGTCTACGACAAGACCCACCCCCGCGCATAAAATTGGGAGTTTCGTGTAAACTCTCCCCATGTCGCGTAAGATCAGTCTTTTTTCGCTCGTTCTCCTCGTCGTCGCAGCCATCGATAGCGTCCGCAACCTCCCCGCCACCGCCATCTTCGGCTCTTCGCTGATCTTTTTCTTTCTCTTTTCAGCCCTCATCTTTTTGCTTCCTGTCTCGTTGGTCTCCGCTGAGTTTTCCTCTCGCTATCCAAAACAGGGGGGCGTTTTTCATTGGATCAAACAGGCATTCGGGGACAAAGCGGCCCTCCTGGCCATTTGGCTTCAATGGATCAACACGATGGTCTGGTATCCCACCATCCTCTCGTTCATCGCCGGCACGGCTGCCTATCTCGTCGATCCGGCGCTTGCGCAGAACAAAACCTTTCTCG
>CAYNWC010000153.1:0-2998 GCA_964400805.1 uncultured bacterium
ATTTCTTACCTTCAAATTGTTTCTTCAGTTCATTGAGATCCGGCATGCCGCCCATCTTCTTGGCTTGGGCTTTCATGTCGGGCATATCTTTAAAAAATCCTTTTACGCGTTTAAAGCCTTTGACCATCCGATTCACGTCGTCGATCGGAACGCCGCTGCCCAGCGCAATGCGCTTGCGCCGGCTATGCTCTAGCTCTACCTTCTCTTGCCTCTCGGCAGGGGTCATGGAGCAGATGATCGCTTCCATCCGGTTGAATTCCGAATCGGAGAAATCGAAATCTCCCAAAGCCCCCATCCCGGGCAGCATCTTGAGCAGGCTCTTGAACGAGCCCATCTTTTTGACCCGCTCCATCTGCTTGAGATAGTCCTCATAGGTAAAGCTCGCTTTCTTCAGCTTCTTCTCCAACTCCTCGCTCTGCTCTTCGGAGAAGTTTTCCTGGGCCTTCTTCACCAGGTTGATCACATCGCCCATCCCTAAGATCCGGTCGGCCATGGAACGGGGATTGAAGATCTGCAAGTCGCCTACCTTCTCCCCAACTCCCTCGAACCTCAAAGGCTTCTGGGTCACTTCGCGGATCGAGATCGCAGCTCCTGCCCGCGCATTCCCGTCGAGCATCGTCAGCACGGTCCCTGTGATCTGGACTCTCTTATCAAACTCCGCTGCCGTTTTCACCGCATCTTGGCCTGTCGTCGCATTGGCGACAAAGAGCACCTCGCGCGGCTGCAAGAACGCCTTCATTTCCGCGAGTTCCCCCATCAGCTCTTCGTCCAGATGGAGCCGGCCTGCCGTATCGACGATCAGGACATCGTACCCTTCAGCCTCGGCCTTCTCATAAGCTCCCCTCGCCACTTTCAGAGGGCTTTTTCCCTCCTCGTGGAATACAGGGACCCCGATTTCCGCTCCCAACTTCTTCAACTGCTCGATCGCCGCAGGGCGCTGCAGGTCGCAAGCTGCCAGTAAAATCTTCTTTTGCTTCTCGCTCTTGCGGATATAGGCGGCCAGCTTCGCGCAGGTCGTCGTCTTCCCCGACCCCTGCAAACCGCACAACATCACGACCGAGAGCTTCCCCTTCAAGTCCAGCGGGGCCTCTTGACTCCCCATCAGTTCGATCAGCTCATCGTGGACCAGCTTGGTGAACTGCTGTCCCGGCGTCACCGACTTCAACACGGCATCGCCCAACGCCTTTTCTTTCACCCGTTTCACGAACTGGCTGACGACCGTATAATTGACATCGGCGTCCAACAGCGCGAGCCGCACCTCGCGGACCGCATCGGCGATGTTGTCCTCGGTGATCGACTTTTTACCCGCCAAGCTGGAGAAAAGGTTCTGAAATTTATCGGTTAATGCGCCAAACATAATATTACGGAATACAATACGCTAGAGGGCGCACTTTTTCAAGGAAAAAGAAGAAGGGCTAGCTCGAGAGGAGCATCTGAAGTAAAGATTTTACTTTGGAAGATTCTTGTGTTTCGATCTTTTGATGGGTCGCCGACTTCCATTCAGAAATCATATTAGATGTTTCAATCGCCGACTTCCATTGAGGAATCATATCCTTCACCTTAACCGGTTTGCCGAGCGTCTCACCTCGACTCCGCGTAGCGAAAAACTTCATTTCCTCGTCTGGCTGACCCGTCATAAAGTAGATCACAGGTGTCGGCCGTTCGCTGTAATGCTTTTTCCAAATACCAATAATTTTAGCAGCAGCCCCAACGCCATCTCCCTGATTGGGCATTTGTCCATCGAGAACCACGACAGAATAATAGTGTTTTTCAAAAGCCTCAACAGCCTCAGATCCATTTGAAACTATATGCGGTTTATGCCCCAAGTCAAATGCTAGGCAGCTCGCACAAATCATCGCCTTAGTCAGCAGATCATCATCTGCAAACAAAATGGTTGGAGAATCAATGATTGGATTAAAAGCGGGTAAGCGCGAAGTAGTTTTTCTTGCTGGGACAGGAATTGGACTCACAAGACGTGGCGGAGAAAGATGTTTGCCACTCTTATTTGATGGCAGATTAAAGAAAAATTCAGTCCCTTTTTGAGTCGCAGGATTGCTATTCACCCCAATTTTCCCACCCAACATTTCGACCAATCGTTGCGAGCCAGAAAGGCCTAGACCTGTCGATTCTCTCTGAGGCTCTCCCTCGGGTTGATCTAATTTGGAAAAAGCGCAAAAGAGCTTATTTTGCTGATCCTTTGGAATTCCACGCCCATCATCCTGAACGGAGAAAATGAGATCGCCGTTGTCCGCTCTAGTGACTCCGATAACGACTGTTTTCTCAGCGAAAGAAATCGCATTACTTCCCAAATTCAATAGTACGCGGCGGACCTTGTTTTGATCTCCGACTAAACGCTGTTTTCTCAAAGATGGCTCAATATTTAAGATAATTTCCTTGGAGGCATCTTTCTTCGACTGATCTTTTATTGTCCGAAGAAGGGGCAACACATCATTTTCTAAATCGCCAATTGCAAAACTTTCGTCCCGTCCCAGCTCTCCCTCTTTTGGTAAATCACCGCGAATGTCGGCAAGAACGTCCGTTAGTTGAAGATATGCAGCGCGAAGGGTGAGTATAGATTCAGTTCTATCTTCTTCCTGATCCAAATAAGAAAGGATGCCTGTAATCACGTTCAGAGGCTTTCGCAAATCATGGACATCCTGCTGAACCCACATTTTTCTGGTTTCTGTGGGAGTACGGTGGGGCGAAACTTTCGCCACTTTGTTCTCCGCTTCTGCCTGAGTTAAGATACCGTTAACTTTGTCCAGCACTGGTTTTACTTTGTCCTGCAACTCTTTGATCAAAACCTGACGAGAACGAGCGTTTGATAAATCGGGGTACACTTTGAGTTCGTGCTTCAACATCCCGAATGATTCTAAAATAAGAGGCCCAAGAGAATCCGTCTGCTGTCTCATGAAAGTTTTTTTACTGGGCGAGCGGGGGATCTTATTAAGAGCGCCTTTTGACTCAACGGAACCAAAACCCGCTGGATTGGGCACAG
>CAYNWC010000154.1:0-2281 GCA_964400805.1 uncultured bacterium
TTCTCCTGGGACTGGCCGGCATGGAAATGTCCGCCGTCCATGCCAAAGAAGCCCGCAACCCACAGCGAGACTACCCGCGCGGGATATTCTTCTCGGCCCTTCTGATCCTCCTCTTCTCGGCGCTCGGCGCGCTGGCGATCGCTGCGATTGTCCCCTATCGGGAGATCCACCTGGCCTCGGGGGGGATGGATGCCTTCACCTACCTGTTCAAAGCCTTCCATATGGAGTGGGCAGTGCCGGTGATCGCTGCAGTGACCACCTTCGGCGCTCTCGGCATGATGAGCACCTGGATCGTCGGCCCAAGCCGCGGTTTGTATGCTACGGCAGAACATGGCGACCTGCCTCCGATCTTTCACAAGGTGAACGCCCAAAACATGCCCACCAATATCCTCATCACCCAAGCGATCATCGTGACGGTCCTGTCACTCGTCTTCCTCTTTATGCCCTCGGTCAATAGCTCCTATTGGACTCTCCTCGCCCTCGCTTCATTGCTCTACATGCTGATGTACATCTTGATGTTCATCGCCGCGATCGCCCTTCGCTACAAGCATCCACATGTTCCCCGCGCGTACAAAGTGCCCTATGGCAACGCCGGCCTCTGGATCGTTTGCCTCTTAGGAATCATGGGAGCCGCCTTTGGAGTGGTGGTCAGCTTCTTCCCCCCCAGCCAAATCGACACGGGTCGCCTCATCATCCTCGAGCTCTTTTTGGGAGGCGCAGCGCTCATCTTCTGCATCGCGCCTCTACTCATCTTCTCTATGCGCAAACCCCACTGGCATAAAAAATGACTAAAAACTGGGACGCTTCAGAGAACTGGTACTCCTCCTGCGTGGGAGAAAAAGGGCACTATTACCACCAAACAGTCGTCCTCCCCAACGTCTCCCGCCTGCTCGGGA
The DNA here is from genome assembly GCA_964400805.1 of uncultured bacterium. Taxonomy (GTDB): domain Bacteria; phylum Chlamydiota; class Chlamydiia; order Chlamydiales; family SM23-39; genus REEB52. The sequence goes on from CAYNWC010000154.1 coordinate 897, forward strand.
AAACGGGCTCCCTACTGGATCTGGGCTGCGGACAGGGCGTCTTGGCGCGCCACTTGCCCGAAGGAACCGACTATTGGGGCATCGATCAATCAGAGGCGCTCATCGCTACGGCCAAGCGAATGGCCAAGCACGGGCACTATCTCGTCGCTGACGCCTGTGGAGAACTTCCCATAGAAAAACGGGACTTCGATCGCGCCTGCTTCATCCTCTCCTTGCAAAACATGGAGAATGGAGCCGCTGCGATTGAGACTGCCGCGCGCCATTTGAAAAAAAAGGGGAAATTGCTCATCGTCTTGAATCACCCCTGCTTCCGCATTCCGCGGCAAAGTGGCTGGGGATTCGATGAACAGATGCAATTGCAATACCGGCGGATGAACGGCTACCTCTCCCCTCAGAAAATCCCCATCCAAACAAACCCGAGCCAAGGCGCTCGCTCGGCCACGACGTTTTCCTATCATCACGCTCTTTCCGATTACGCAAAATGGCTCCATCAGGCAAAATGCGCCATTCACCTGTTCGAAGAATGGATCTCCGACAAGAAAAGCGAAGGGGCCAACGCGAAACGAGAAGACCGGGCCCGGAAAGAATTTCCCTTGTTTTTAGCGATCTTGGCGGTCAAGGAGGCGTGATGTGCGGCATTTTTGGATACATCGGAGAGGAAGATCCTCTCGCGATCTGTATGGCAGGGCTCCAGCAGCTCGAATACCGGGGCTATGATTCGGCGGGAATCGCAGGAATCGCCAACGGGAGGATCGCCCTCTGCAAAGAAGTGGGCAAATTGGCCCGGCTTAAAGAGAAGCTCGATCTGAGAGCGCTCGAGGTAGCCATCGGCCATACCCGCTGGGCCACGCATGGCAAAGTCACCACCGTGAATGCCCATCCCCATTGCGATACCCAAGAAACCATCGCCCTCGTCCACAATGGGATCATTGAAAACCACGACGCGATCCGCGAAGAGCTTCAGAAAGGGGGCGTCTCCTTCGTCTCGGAGACCGACACCGAAGTCCTCACTCAACTCATCGCTAAACATTACGACGGAGATCTGCTCCGCGCCGTCCAAAAAACGCTCCCCTCTTTGCAAGGCCACTTCGCCATCGCCGTCATCCACAAAGACCATCCCGATCAAATCATCGCCGCCGCCCGCGAATGCCCCCTCTCCATTGGAACCGACGAACAGGCGACGAAATCGATCATCTCCTCCGACCCCAATGCCTTTTTAGGCCCCGCCTGGAACATCCTCTTTTTGCGCAACGATGAGGTGGCCCGCGTTACAAAAGGGAAGATCGAAGTCTTCGATGCAAAACAAACTCCAATCGCAAAAAAAACCGAGCGGCTCGAAGGGAATCAAAAACCCCCTTCGAAAGAGGGCTATGCCCACTTTATGC
>CAYNWC010000154.1:2291-2961 GCA_964400805.1 uncultured bacterium
AATTCGAAGCGCTTCCCGATTCGTTTCGCAAGGCAAAAAACGTCTGGTTTATCGGCTGCGGCACTTCGGCGCATGCCGGGGCCATCGGCGCCCATTTGCTCGAAGATCTTGCCGGCATCCCCGCTCACTGTGAAATCGCCTCAGAGGCCCGCTATCGGATCATCCCTCCTGGCACACTCATCGTCGCGATTAGCCAATCGGGAGAAACCGCCGATACGCTCTCCGCCGTCCGCGAATTGCGCGGGCGAGGCTTCAAAGTGCTCAGCCTCTGCAATGTGAAAAACTCCACCCTCGTCCGCGAAAGCGACGGGTGTATCTTCCTCAAAGCAGGCCCTGAAATGAGCGTCTGCTCCACCAAAGCCTTCACCTCCCAAATCACCGTCCTCTACCTCTTCGCCCTCTATCTCTCAGAGCGCTCCGCTCAATCCGAACTCAAGCAGATCCCCGCGCAGATCCAGCAGGTTTTGGACCAAGTGCCCCACATCGAGGCCCTCGCGCAAAAATATAGCCGCTTCAACAACTTCTTCTTCATGGGCCGCCATTACATGTTCCCCACCTGCTTGGAAGCCGCTCTCAAATTGAAAGAGATCTCCTATGTCAATGCCAACGGCTACCCCGCAGGAGAACTCAAGCACGGCCCCATCGCCCTCATCGATAGCCACTTCCACGG